>NZ_JASJOO010000004.1 GCF_030070105.1 Bermanella sp. WJH001
CGCGTTTAGACATTGTCAGACAATGCTGTTTTTCGGCCATAAGTATTTGAAGGGAAAGCGGTTTCTTTGAAATCCATTTCAAATCTTGCAGGAAAAACGCGCACGCACGGTGTATTGAAATAACAGGTGCCTGTTATTTCTCAGCACGTGTTTGTATGTAACTGATTTTGCACAGTTTTATTAAATCACTCCAGTAAAAACGAGCACTTTTTTCGTATTTATTCATGATTTTTTCCACCAATTTTAGCAATCTAGAAAATATACTGTATATTTAAACAGTAAAAATAAATTGGTAAGCAGCATGGCCAGAAGTCCTTTTTTAAACCAAATTCGTGAATACATGCGCATGCGTGGTTACAGCATGCGAACAGAAAAAACCTATTTATATTGGATTAAAAACTTTATTCGCTATCACAACCGGCAACACCCAAATGTGCTGTCATCTGAACATGTGGTTGCCTTTTTGTCTTACTTGGCCAATCGAAGAGATGTGGCAATCAATACACAAAAAACGGCCCTTAATGCATTGGCCTTTTTATATAATCAATTTTTAAAGCAGCCCCTTGGTGATTTAGGGTTCACTCACGCTCAGAAAGAACGCAGGTTACCCAGCGTTTTAAGTCAACAAGAAGTACAGCTCATTTTGGCAAATCTTGATTTTAGAAACCGTGTGATTTTTTCAATTTTGTATGGGTCGGGCTTAAGAGTCAGTGAATGTTTGCGTTTAAGAATTCAAGATATTGATTTGCAGAATTTATCTTTAACAGTCCGGGATAGTAAAGGCGGTAAAGATCGAAAAACATTATTAAGTCCGTCTCTTATCAACCCCATCAATGAATTAATCGCTAAAGCAACAGCCTTGCAAGAGACAGACAATGCAATTGGTATTGGGCCCTCGTTACCTCATATGTTAGGTAAAAAGTATCCCAGTGCATATCGCCAAATTGGCTGGATGCATTTATTTCCTTCTAGCACCATATGCAAACACCCTGTTACTGGGGTTTTGTGCCGTCATCACCTGCATGACTCCGTTGCAAGAAAAGCATTAAAAATAGCGGTTAAAAAAGCCAATTTAATCAACAAGAGAATTAACTGTCATACTTTTCGACATTCCTTTGCCACAGAATTACTGCAAAGTGGGCGCGATATTCGCACCGTGCAAGAGCTATTAGGCCACAGCGATGTCTCAACCACACAAATTTATACTCATGTATTAGGGCAACACTTTGCTGGCACCAAAAGCCCTTTAGATCAGCTTTCATTTTAATCAACCTGTGTTTGGGCCATATTCCTGTGTTCTGTGTTCGTATTCTGATGTTTAAGTGTTCGGTTATCGGCCTTCACCGTTGAGCTGCAATGACTAGCTTGCCTTTTTATTTTGCGGCTAAATTTACTGTCAGCCTGGTTTTTAGATACAATGGGCCTTGTGCGCATGCATGTTTATCATTTTTTATATTTTTCTGAATCTCAGCCTCACGCGGTTGTTTAAGTTATTAACGTTTAATCTGTATTGGTGCTTTATGATTCGATCTCTTACTCCGTTGGCTGCGTTACTGATTTCTGATGCCCTTGTTTTACTTGGGCACGGCCTTTTACTGACTCTATTACCCATGTCGGCTCATCAGTTGGGGTTTTCTGATTTTCAAGTTGGTTTAACCGGCTCCAGTTACTTTGTGGGGTTTGTGGCAGGCTGTTTATTTACGCCACTGGTTTTAAAACGAGTAGGTCATATTCGTACCTTTGCCGTTTTAGCTTCAGGTTATACGACGTTTATTTTGTTTTTTGTTTGGAGTGAGAGCTTTTTAGGCTGGATGTTGCTGCGCTTTATGATTGGCGCCATGGTGGCAGGCATTTATATGATCATCGAAAGTTGGTTAAACGAACGAGCCGCCAGTAAAAATCGGGGTGCTATCCTATCGTTTTATGCCATGATGAATTTAGTGATGATCACTTTGGCACAGCAGTTACTCAATTTAGGAAATGTTGATACCTTATTGTTATTTGCTTTAGCTGGAATATTTTTATCCCTTTCTGTGGTGCCTGTTTCTATTACCCTTGCATTAGCCCCTACCCCCATTAAAAAAGTGAGCGTGGATTTTGCCAAGGTTTGGAAGCACTCACATATTGGTATTATTGGTTCAATTTTTACCGGCCTGATTACAGGGTCTTTTTGGGCACTGGCGCCTATTTACGCTAAAGAAAGTGCTTTTACCACGTTTCAGTTAGCTAACTTTATGTCAGCGGTTGTAATTGGTGGGGCACTGTTTCAGATTCCTCTTGGCCGATTTTCTGACAAATTTGACCGCCGCATTATTTTAAGTTTTATCGCATTTGCTGGGGCCGTGGTTTCGTTTTTAACCTTTATTGCTTCATTTCAGCCATTTTATGCCGGTACGGTTTCCACGGTGTTAGCCTTTATGTGGGGTGGCGTCGGTATGACTATGTATGCAATTTGTTTGGCGCACGCGAATGATAATGCCGATAGTGCTGACTTTGTGGATATTGGCAGCGCTATGTTGATCACCTACGGGTTAAGTTCGGCCATTGGTGCACCTATTGCCTCTGCTTTTATGTCTATTTTGGGTCATCAGTTCTTGTTTGTGTTTATGGGTGCAAGCTTTGCCATTTTTTGTGTGATCTTGATCCTTCGCCGAAAATCTCATGTATTGCCTGTCATGGCACAAGACAATGAAGAGTTTCAAGCGGTGGCAGGTTTAACCACTCACGAAGCGTATAATCTTGACCCGCGCTCAGATGATATAGATGAATCCGCGACTGAAAATGAATTGCAACGGGAATGGGCCGATGTTGACGCCGATTATCACGACATTTTAGACAGTGACGTCGATACCCCAAATACAAAACGTTAATGAATATAAAATCGGGTGCCGATTCAAGGTGCCCGCTTACGGGTTTGAGTGTCGATTCTTCATGTGGCCTCCCACTTTTAGTCAGCATGGGCCGCAATAAAAAATATTGTCCAGTTCAGCCCAGTATTTTACCTGTTTTCATATTGAACCCTGATCAAAGCAAGCAGTATGCTGAAACGTCACAACTTGGAAGCGAGGCGTTTATGTTTAGACTTCAACTCATTATGGTTTGCGGTGTTCTGTTTGCAGCAGGGCTAACGTGGCAACTGGCCAGTGATGCAAAACTAGAATCACAACAAAAAGCCTCTATCGAATCCCCTGCCACTGACACACTTTCTGAGTTAAGTAACAGTTAACCTTTGATGACACCTCCAAGTAAGTAACCACTCAATACTGAGTCGTTACTTATTTTATTGCCCTGTTACGCCTTACATTTGCCTTCAAAACCCGCTAGTAGCTGCTCAAAATGAATCACGCATGTCAGCCATCAAAGCCACATGAGCGATAAAGTCTATTTATTTGGGGTATTTTTGTGACCATTGTGAGCGATTATGTCTATTTATTATCAACTTTTTTGTGAGCAAATTTCGCCAAACTAGCCAACTAGGCCTTTATTTATAGGGCATTAAGTATGATTTTTGCCAATCAATGCGAGCCTTAGTGCTATTCACATACTAGACATTCCCTTATATGATCCATGCCACTTTATAAGAACCATAATTGACAAACTGGCCCTGCTCATGAAATTACGGATTATTCCAAGTTGAGCCTTATCTGTTTGTCAGCTCATTTTTAGGTGATAACGCCACATGACAAAATCCACCACTGCCACACTTACCAATCCATTTGCGCAAGCGAAGGAAGTAGAGTTTAGTATTCCCGGCCAAGCCAGTTATGAACCGGGCCTTTACGAAGAAAGCCTTAAAAAAGGTTATGACTTAATTAACCGTCCAAAAACGGCCCCAGGTGTCGACGCGATCACTCGTCAGCACAGCAAAAACCGCATGACCATTTGGGAGCGTATCTCGGTTTTAACCGATGAAGACCCACAGGTATTGTTTCAAAACTGGGGTAAAAACCTAGATGGTGCCGGTATTGTGACTGCCGTTGTGAAGATTAACGGTCGTGATGTGGCTTTATACGGCCATGACTTCACCATTCGCGCGGGCTCAATGGATGCCACAAACGGTAAAAAACTTGCCCGTTTATTTGAGCTGGCCGGTAAACGCCGTATTCCATTAGTGGGTTTAAATGACAGTGCAGGTGCTTATGTGCCTGCCGGTGTGGGCGGCCTTGACGGTTATGCTGAAGCCTTTACGGCTTTGCGTAAAATTTCAGGGGTGGTGCCATCTATTATGTGTATGTTTGGTTTCAATGCGGGCGGTGGCTCGTACTTGCCGCGCCAAGGCAGTTTTATGATTCAACCTAACGATACCTTTTTTGGTTTAACCGGCACGGGCGTGGTTAAAAGCGTATTGGGTGAAGATGTCACTCCTGACGAGTTAGGTGGCCCAGGTGTGCACAGCCAAAGTGGTGTGACGGATTTTGTTGTAAAAGACGAAGTGGCGGCGCTTAAAAAGGTAAAACGTTTATTAAATTATTTGCCGGATAATAATTCAGAATTTGCCCCTTACCAAGAGACCTCCGATCCAATTGATCGTAAAACATGGGACATAGATATTCTGTTGAAAAAAGCATTCAACAGTCCTAGCGGTTTTAACACACCTTTGGATGTCAGCATCATCATTCAACAATTGTGTGACCATGGTGATTTTATGGAAGTCCAACCCGATCGTGCCCGTAATACCATTTGTGCACTGGGTCGAATGGGCGGCAACGTCATTGGTTTTGTTGCAAACAATTCATCCGTAGCCTCTGGTCAAATTGATATTGCAGCGGCCTATAAAAACGCACGCTTTATTCGTTTTTGTAATCTTTACAATATTCCGGTGATTTTTATGGAAGACACCACAGGTTTCTTACCCGGTAAAGAGCAAGAGTCATTAGGTATTGTACAAGCCGGTCGCGCCATGTTGGATGCCATTATCGATTTACGCACACCGCGCTTTTTATTAATTATTCGTAACGCCTTTGGTGGCGCTTATGCGTCTTATAACAACTACCCTACCGGTGCTGATTTTGTTGTGGCATTACCATCTACTCGCGCTGCCGTAATGGGCCCTGCGGGTGTGGAGTTTGTCTATAAAAATGAATTACGTGCCATTCGTTCTGCGGTGAAATCCGGCGAACAAACAGCGCAATGGGGCAAAGAACAAGAAGCCTTATTAGGCAAACGCTATGAAGCGGAACTTATGAACCCTAACGAAGCATTAAGCTTAGGCAGTATTTCACAAATTGTGATGCCTAGTGATTTACGAAAAGTGCTGGGTGAAAATATGGCGTTTCATTTAAGACACTACACGCCGGAGCCGTTTAATTCTGTGCAGCGTGAATTTTTCTAATTTTGGCTATTTCATTTATATAAATGTGGGAGGGCGCTTGCGCGCGATAGATGATTAATCATTACACCCTATCGCGCGCAAGCGCCCTCCCACAGAAAGAAAAATATTAAAATGAGAGACGTGGTTTGCTCTCTCATCAACAACCAATAAATTGTAAGAGGCTGCTTACAGGCGACCATACCCATGTCACCCAGAGCGCCCCATTAGAGAAATAATATGTCAAACGAATACTACTTAAACAATCCGCTCATCCATAAAGATCGCCAACTGGGAAATGCGTTTAGCGAATGGGTGCAATCATTTGATTGCTCAAACATGCGCCCATTAATTATTTGCCGTGGCCCAATTCGTATTGAAGCCATGGATGTGTTCACTGAAATGGGCATTGAGCATTATGGTATTTTACTGTCTGAAAAAGACAGTATCGTTTACCAAAATGCCCTAGCACCTGAGCTGCGCCAATTAACCGACCCAAGCCGTGTGCACCGTGTACCGGATTACACCGGGGTTGATAAAAACGAGCGTAACATTCGTATACAACAGATTATTAAAATCGCCAAAGACAACAACTATAACAGTATTTTTACCGGCTATGGTTTTATGGCCGAAGACGAATCCATGGTCAGCGCCATGGAAAAAGCAGGTTTAAACTTTATTGGGCCGTGTTCTAAAACCGTTCACGATGCCGGCCTTAAAGACGAGGCTAAACGTACCGCACTAAAAGTGGGGGTAAGTGTGACCCCAGGTTTAGATAACGCCACAGCGTTAACTCTGCTTAAAAAACACAAAGATGAAAAAGCGTTATTGGCACTTGTTAAAAAAGAAAAACTGCCGCTTGATCAAGAAAAATTTGATGCCTGCCAAGCACTAGAAGACAAAGCCGACATCGTATTGGCAGCCAGTTACGACAAAGGCATTGACTTATATTCTATCGAAGAATTACAAACCACCATTGCTGAACAAGTGATCGAGATTGGTAAGCAGTTTCCTGAAAACCGTGTACGCCTAAAATGCATTGGCGGTGGTGGTGGTAAAGGTCAACGTATATTGCCTAACCCAGCGTCATTTGAGGGCGACATAAATGCACAACTTGATGAAGTAGCCAAACTTGCCCCATCATTAGTGCTTGAGATTTTGAATGAGGTTAAAGCCACAGGTAAAGGCGATAATAAAAACATATTAATCGAATTAAATATCGAGACCACTCGCCACCAAGAAATTCAAGTTATTGGTAATGGTGATTGGTCGTTGGCGCTTGGCGGTCGTGATTGCTCATTGCAAATGCACGAACAAAAGCTGCTCGAAGTGTCCGTGATTTCAGAAGATCTAGAAAATGCTCTGACTCAAGCGGTAAAAGATGGTCGTGACAGTGAAGCGGCGGTATTAAATCAAGACATTAAAACATTACAAAAAATGGAAGAAGAAGCCGAACGCTTTGCTCAAGCCGTTGGCTTAGACAGTGTTTCAACCTTCGAATGTATTGTGGATCGCGACAAACATTTCTTTATGGAAATGAACACCCGAATCCAAGTAGAACACCGCGTGACAGAACTGTGTTATAGCTTAAAATTCACCAACCCAAATAATGAAAACGAATATTTCATTGTTGAAAGTTTGGTCGAAGCCATGGTGTTGTTAGCCGCCCACGGTTCACGCTTACCAAAACCGACCCGTGTTTTGCGCCACAACGCATCGGTTGAGGCGCGCCTAAATGCCACCAACCAAGCATTGGCACCTCACGCAGGTGGTGTCATTGAATATTGGAGTGACGTACAAAAAGGCGAGATTCGTGACGACCAAGGTATCAGCTTACATAACCCTGATACGGACGTTTTCATGAAGTACCACTTAGCAGGCGCCTATGATTCTAACATCGCCCTGCTGTTAACCGTGGGTGAAAACCGTTTAGGTACATACGATGCCATGGCCGAAGTTTTGCGTAGCACGGTTTTATTAGGCAAAGATTTATCCACCAACCTAGAATTTCACTATGGTTTAGTAAATTGGTTTATTGGCAATAACATCAATGCCCGCCCAACCACTAAATTTATTGTGCCGTATCTAACCGCGGTTGGTTTGTTAAAAGATCAGAGCAATGACCTTGATGTGCCTTATGCCTATCAACAAATTTGCGCCAATACATTAGCGAGCATTAAAAACGCTGATGAAAAAGCAAATCTGCAAAAAATTCTAGTACGCAAACAATTGTTATTAACCCGTCCAATTGAGCGTTTATTGGCAGAGCCTCACGTATTATCGGGCTGGTTAAGCGTGCAACAAAATAACTTTGATATTCAAAGCAACAACCAGGTGCAGTGGCTTGAAAACCCAATTCGAATTTTGGCAGACACCTACCACTTTTTGAATATGGACTTTAATAATCAAGACCCTGCCGCCACCATGATTTGGGACCATGATAACGAGGTATTACAAGATGCCTTGAGTTTTTATGATTCCCTAGAACAACAGTTATCTAAAAATGGCTTTGTCGATTTAGATTATCTTGAATTGGTTGAGCTAATAAATGGTCAAGCGCCAGAAGGCTTTAGCGCTGAATTATGGCAACAAGTACAAGGAGCTCATCGTGGTTATCAAGCGGGCTTTGAAGTCTTTAATCTATTGCCTTACATTGCTAACGAAACGGACTTTTTTGCACTGGATGTAAATGAAGACCTCAGTATTTTCATACCAGAGGCGCTACTGGATGAAACCTTACAAAAAAATATGATGAAGGTACTGGTGCCACCACCAACGGCTAAAGGCGATGAAATCTTGGCCGCATCGGGCGGTATGTTCTACAGCTGTGAAGCACCGGGTATGCCACCCTTTATACAAGAGGGGGATCACTTTGAAGCCGGTCAGCCTTTGTATATCGTTGAAGTGATGAAAATGTTCAACAAAGTAAAAGCGCCGTTTGCAGGCACCATCGAAAAAGTTTTAATCGACGAAGATGGCACCATCATTAAAAAAGGCCAGCCTTTATTTAAAATTGTCGCCGATGAAAAAGTAGAAATTGAAACCGCAGAGCAAGCACAAGCTCGTCGCCG
The DNA here is from genome assembly GCF_030070105.1 of Bermanella sp. WJH001. Classification (NCBI taxonomy): domain Bacteria; kingdom Pseudomonadati; phylum Pseudomonadota; class Gammaproteobacteria; order Oceanospirillales; family Oceanospirillaceae; genus Bermanella; species Bermanella sp. WJH001. The sequence goes on from NZ_JASJOO010000004.1 coordinate 8,380, forward strand.
TGATCAAACGGATGTGTTTTTAATTACACTTTAACCGCAATGAGTCGAATGGGAGAATAAAATGATTACTGGATTAGACCATATTGCCATTGCCGTACCAGATTTAGATAAAGCCATTGAGCGCTTTATGAATGACTTTGGCTTAACCTTTGACCACAAAGAAGATGTGGTCAGTGCGAAAACCAGCACGGCGTTTTTTCCGTTGGATAACACCAGCATAGAATTAGTACACCCTTTAAACGGTGAAGGTCCAATACAAAAATACATCGAGAAAAAAGGCGGTGGTATGCATCACCTTTGTTTTAGCTCGGACAACATTGAAGAAGACATTGCCCGCTTAAAAAGCAAAGGTTATGAATTTTTAAGTGAAGCGCCATATCTCGGCGCACACAATTGCATGGTGATTTTCATACACCCTAAAAGTTGTGACGGTGTGTTGATTGAATTAAACCAGCCTATGGATCATTAGTTTAAACCTGTAGGAGTCGAGCCCTGCTCGCGATATGAACTAACTTGTTTAAATCATTAATAATAGGATCGTGTTTAATCTAATTGGATTACGCACTATCCGTACGCTTTAGCCTCAATGACATACAAAGGAATCGCGAGCAGGGCTCGACTCCTACAGTACTTAGGCATAAATAAGCATAAGTGAATAGCGGAACTAACATGACAGATAAAAAATACACCTACGAAGAATGGGCAGCCCTTGCTACCAAGCAAATGAAAGGCATGACCCCAGAGGAAATGGAATGGCACACACCTGAAGGCGTGCCAATTAAAGTTTTGTATACGCAAGATGATGTGAAAGATCTTGAGTACAACAATACGTTTCCGGGTATGGCCCCTTATGTACGTGGGCCAATGGCCACTATGTATGCCGGTCGTCCGTGGACCATTCGCCAATATGCGGGTTTTTCTACCGCAGAAGAATCCAATGCGTTTTATCGTAAAAACTTAAAAGCCGGCGCACAGGGTGTATCGGTTGCATTCGACTTAGCCACTCACCGTGGTTATGACTCAGACCATGAACGGGTAACCGGTGACGTGGGTAAAGCGGGTGTGGCCATTGACTCGGTTGAAGACATGAAAATTTTATTTAATGAAATCCCATTAGATAAAGTATCGGTCTCCATGACCATGAACGGTGCGGTGTTGCCGATTTTGGCTAACTACATTGTGGCCGCTGAAGAGCAAGGCGTGTCACAAGATAAGTTATCGGGCACCATTCAAAACGATATTTTAAAAGAGTTTATGGTGCGTAATACCTATATTTACCCACCTGCCCCGTCTATGAAAATCATCGGCGATATTATTGGTTATACCTCGACTAATATGCCGAAGTTCAACAGTATTTCTATTTCGGGTTATCACATTCAAGAAGCCGGTGCCGATGCGGCACTTGAACTTGCTTATACCTTGAGTGATGGCCGTGAATACGTGCGCACCGCCATTAACGCCGGTTTAGATGTGGACGCCTTTGCCCCACGCTTGTCGTTTTTCTGGGGCATCTCTATGAACTTTTACATGGAGATCGCAAAACTGCGTGCGGGCCGCTTATTGTGGAACCGCATCATGGCGGAATTTAATCCCACCAATCCTAAATCGTCCATGCTGCGCACCCACTCACAAACCTCTGGCTGGTCTCTAACCGAGCAAGACCCATATAACAACGTGGTGCGCACCACCATCGAAGCCATGGCCGCGGTGTTTGGTGGCACTCAGTCACTGCATACCAACGCATTGGATGAAGCGGTTGCTCTGCCCACTGAATTTAGTGCCCGTGTTGCCCGTAATACTCAAATCATCATTCAAGAAGAAACCGGTATTCCACAAGTGGCCGATCCTTGGGGTGGCTCTTACATGATGGAATCATTAACTCAGCAACTGGCCGATCGTGCTTGGGAGTTAATCGAAGAAATTGAAGAAAAAGGCGGCATGGCAAAAGCCATTGAACAAGGTTTGCCTAAACTGCGCATTGAAGAAAGTGCGGCAAAAAAACAAGCGCGCATCGATCGCGGTGAAGATGTGATTGTGGGTGTGAACAAACACCAATTAGAAAACGAAGACGATTTAGATATTTTAGAAGTGGATAACGTCGCCGTACGTGACTCACAAATTAAACGCCTTAAAAGCATTCGTGCCAGTCGTGATACTGCTGCGGTTGAACAAGCCTTAGCCGACATTACCGCTGCCGCTAAGAGTGGCAATGGAAACCTGCTAGACTTAAGCGTAAAAGCCGCACGTTTACGTGCCACAGTGGGTGAGATTTCAGACGCCATGGAAAAAGAATTCGGCCGTTACCAAGCACAGTCGCGCACCATTAGTGGTGTGTACGGTTCAGGTTTTGAAAACGACGCAGACTGGCAACAAATTAAAACCGACATAGAAACCTTTGAAAACAAACACGGTCGTCGCCCACGTATGCTGGTTTGTAAAATGGGCCAAGACGGTCATGACCGTGGTGCTAAAGTTGTGGCCACCGCCTTTGCCGATGTGGGTTTTGATATTGATTTATCACCTATGTTTTCAACCCCAAGTGAAGTGGCCAAACAAGCCATTGAGAACGATGTACATGTGATTGGTGTATCATCCCTTGCTGCGGGTCACAAAACCTTGGTGCCGGATTTAATTGCTGAACTCAAAGCACAAGGGGCCGATGATATTGTGGTCATTGCCGGTGGCGTGATTCCAAAACAAGATTACGATTTTTTATATGCCGCGGGTGTAAAAGGTATTTTTGGCCCAGGCACCAAAATTCCAGTCAGTGCCCGTAAAGTGTTGGATGCCATTAACGCAACGCAAGATTCAATTTAACATGAATACTTTGTGGGAGGGCGCTTGCGCGCGATATATTGAAGCAATTGAGCAACGCCATCGCGCGCAAGCGCCCTCCCACAAGTCAACACATTCACACTCGCTTTGGCAGCCACTGTTTTAAAATATGATCAACATAAACGACATAACATCCGGTAATCGTCGCGCCCTCGCTAAAGCCATCACCTTGGTTGAAAGCAAACGTGACGATCACCGTGAACAAGCACAAACATTACTCAACCAGCTTTTACCCAGCACAGGTAACAGTATTCGTATTGGTATTACCGGTATTCCTGGTGTGGGTAAATCGACATTTATTGAAGCGTTTGGTTTGCATCTGATCAGCCAAGGTAAAAAAGTCGCCGTGTTAGCGGTTGACCCCAGCTCGCCGTTAAGAGGCGGCAGTATTCTGGGGGATAAAACCCGCATGGAATTATTAAGCCGCGAACAGAACGCGTATATCCGCCCTAGCCCATCAGAAGGCGCCTTAGGAGGGGTTGCACAAAAAACCCGTGAAACCATGTTGCTGTGCGAAGCCGCAGGCTTTGACGTGATTCTGGTTGAAACCGTAGGCGTTGGCCAAAGCGAATACGAAGTGGCTGCCATGGTAGACTTTTTCTTAGTCTTGATGCTGCCCAACGCAGGTGATGAACTACAGGGCATTAAGCGCGGCATTATGGAATTAGCCGATGCATTGGTCATTAACAAAGCCGATGGCGAAAGTATTAACCTAGCCAAACAAACTCAGCGCCATTATAAAAACGCTCTGCATATGCTCAGCCAAGAGAGCTTTTGGGTGCCGCAAGTGAAAGCGTGTTCAGCCATGGAAAATACAGGCATCAGTGAAGTGTGGGAGATGATTAGTGATTTTCAAACCCAAGCCAAAGACAACGGCCATTTTGATCACCACCGCGCCAAACAAAGCCGTGATTGGTTAAAAAAACTCATTCAAGAAATGCTAGAACTAAAACTTAAACAAAATTCCGAGGTTAAACATCAACTGCCTCAATTACAGCAAGATGTTTTAGATCAGAAGATCACCCCGTATAATGCCGCGCAACATATCATAAAGTTATTGTAATTATGTCTTTAGACCCTGGTGCGGTTAGCGCACAACTTTCGCAGTTTTTTGAAACTCACCTGCCCATTACGCAGTTTATGAAAATGGACGTAGAAAGTTACGATGGCGAAACATTAATTTTACGCGCCCCACTTGGCCCAAACATCAACGACAAACAAACCGCATTTGGTGGCAGCTTATACAATGCGGCGGTCATGGCGTGTTGGGGCATGGCTCATTTAAAAACCCTTGAAGCGGGCATTGAGTGTAATCAAGTGGTGACAAAAGGCTGCATCGAATACAAGGCCCCCGTTCATGGGGATATTCGCGCCATTTGCCATGCACCAAGCCAAGACGTGCTTGAGCAATTTATTGCTCACTTTAAACACAAAGGCCGTTCGCGCATCACACTCAATGCCGTGATTGAGTGTTCTGGTAAAACGGCCGTTGAATTTGAAGGGACTTACGCCATTCTCAAGGAATAACATACATTAATTTATAATCGTGTCACCACGTTATAACACTGACAGTGTATCCCCGATCAAGCGCTGCGCGCGTCGGGGATGTCGACTGAATCATACTGTAATCATTAGCCGCAACCATCTCACTTAAAAAACGCGCGTACCTAAGAACCATTGTTTAATGTGTTCCGCCGCCATCTCTGGGTTTTCTTGCATAAAGCAATGTCCACCTTCAACGGTCTCAGCTGAATACGAGCGCAGTTGAGTCAGTTTTTCAACTGAGCGCGCAATAAATGGGAATGATTGCTCGGCCACTAGAATCTTACATGGCTGATTTACTTTCTTTAGGTTTGACCAAAGTTTTTTCGGATAGCTGCTAAAGATTTGTGCTTCTAGTTCTTTAGGGCATTTTAGTGTCACACCCTCTTCACAATCTTTTAGTGCGTGATCAACGTAGGCTTGTAACGCATCTTCGCGCCAACCTTTAAATGCACCACGCTCATGAAAATAATCAAACGCTTCTTGTCTTGAGCCCCATGTAGACGTTCGGCTACGGGCTTGTTTAGCCAATGCAGTGTTCTCTAACAAACCAAAAATATGACCTGCCGTCATCACACTTAACATGCCTTTAGAAAAAATAACCGGATCAAGCAGCATGGTTTTTTTAAAGCGACGATCATCGCTGCCGGCCATTAAACCGGTAATTACTCCCCCATAACTATGCCCTAAGCCAAAAATGGGCGTGGTGGCCTGAATTTGATGAGACAGGTTATTGAGTACACTGGACATAAATTTAGCCGTGTCATTCCACACATTAAATTCACTACCGTGACCACTATCGCCATGGCCCGGTAAATCAGGAATGATCAAGTCAAAGTCTTGCGCCAAAATATCCAGCATCGGTTTATAGGTTAAACCACTGAAACCATTACCATGCATAAACACGATTACGGGTTTACCACTGAAACGGGTACGCCAGCCACAAAGTGAAAAATCGGTTTTAATATGAAAAGACCAGGGTTCTAGCACAACTGACATAAATATCTCTTGGGGGGCAACAACAATAGACAGGCGGCGCAATATACGCACTTATGAGCCGTTTGGATATCACCGATTTACACACATTTATTGCTTATTTAGACGCTTAGCCGCCCAAGCCATTGCGAAGGCATATTTCGGGCTTTACTATATTTAGCTTATTTTTGAGGTAACCCCATGAAACACTTACTTTTTATCGCCCTATTTGTATTTAGCTCAATCGCCATCAGCCAGCCAAAAAATACGATTTTAGTACTGGGTGATAGCCTAAGTGCTGGCTACGGTATAAAAATCGAGCAAAGCTGGCCAACATTATTACAAGACAAAATTACTGCTCAAGGCATGGGTTTTAAAGTGCATAACGCCAGCATTAGTGGACAAACCAGCAGCGAAGGTGTGCGCCAGATTGATCAGCTATTACAGCTCACACAACCTAAGTTGGTAATATTAGAGTTGGGAGCCAATGATGGTTTACGTGGTTTATCTATCAGTCAAATGCAAACTAACCTGCAAACCGTGATTGATAAAAGTTTGCGCGCAAAAGCTCAGGTTTTATTAATAGGCATTCGTGTACCCAGTAATTATGGGCGTCGTTACGGTGAGATGTTTATCAATAGTTATGACGTACTGGCTAAAAAGAACAACATTCCTTTAGTGCGCTTTTTACTGGCCCCACTTGAAGCCATTATTAACGATGAAAACCGTGGTGATTACATTCAACAAGATGGCTTACACCCAACGGCCAAATCACAACCTTTGATACTTGAGCACGTTTGGCCAAGCATCAAAAAGTTAATCCAATAATTAGGCCATTGCATTATTAAAATAAAATATTAATACGGGTATATGCTTTCTGCGTAAGTGGCCAACTCTTGTAACAACTCGTGCTGTTCAACCGGTGCCGTTTGTGCGGCATCGTTAATGGCTTTGGCAAATTGCTCGTAATTTAAATACTGACCATTATTTGGGCCTAATAATTTTTGCGTGCGGTATTCTTCCCACTTTTCACGTTCATCACCGTTTAGTGTTTCTAAATAATTACGTGCACGGTAGCGAAATAACATCTCTTCTAAACGACGATCTTGAAAAGCAAACGGCATATCATCGAGTGCTTCTGGGTGTGCCTCACGAATTTGCACCATGGCTGCCTTATCAGATGGGCTAAAAAAGCCGCCGGTATACAACATGGCATCAGGATCTGTTTGCGCTTCAAATTCACGATGCATCACCGCTTGCAGCTTTTGTGTAATGTTATGCCCACGTGCTTGGTAATCTTTAATAATGGCTAAATGCTGTCGCATTTTATTGCCATCAAGTTGCCACTTTTCGGCAATTTCTGGGCTCACCATTTTGCCAGGCAATACCACTGGGCACTTATTGATATGAATGCTTTTCAGTGCAATGCGCTCAACCCCTTGCGCCTCTAACTCAGCTTTTGAGGTAAACAGGCGCTGCTGAATTTGCTCAACACTTAATTCAAATAAGTCTGTTGGGTCTTGCAGTAAATCAAAACACATGACCGCATTTTTATTTTTGGCATCCACCGCTAATGGCACCATCATAGCGGCACAACCACGATCGACCCCTAACATGCCTGAAATATGTAAGATGGGACGCTGATGCACTGTATCTAATAACGGTGCTACTGCGTCTTTACGACGTAAATTAAATAAGTGCTGGTAAAGCTTGGGCTGTTTTTCTTTTACCAGTTTGGCCAAGCCAATGGTGGCGTAAACATCACTTAACGCGTCATGGGCGTTTTCATGCACGATTCCGTTGGCAGCACTTAGGTTTTCTAATTTAAAACTAACCTTGCCGTCTTCACCTTTTGGCCAGTTAATGCCCTCAGGTCGAAGTGCATAAGCACAGCGCATCATATCGAGAATATCCCAGCGACTGTTGCCGTTTTGATATTCACGTTGATACGGGTCTAAAAAATTTCGATAAAGCGTGTTTCGGGTCACTTCATCATCAAAACGAATACTGTTATAGCCAGCTGCACAGGTACCAGGAACACTGAATAGATCATTGATTCGAGCGATAAAATCCGTTTCACGCATGCCTTTTTGTTGACACGTTTGTGGGCTAATGCCTGTAATTAAACAGGCAATTGGGTGTGGTAAGTAATCATCAGCTTGGCGGCAATAAAAGTTTTCTGGCTCGCCAATGATATTAAGATCTAAATCCGTGCGAATACCTGCAAATTGAGACGGGCGATCCCAAACTGGGCTGGCGCCAAAGGTTTCAAAATCGTACCAGAAGATGGTTTCGCTCATAAAAAATGCCGACTCAATCATATAAATTCAGTCGGCATTTTAGGGGATATAAGGGTGTAAAACTAGGCTATGTCAAAAGTCTAATGCGATTACAGCTCCTCATCAGCGGTTTGCATCATTTGTGGTGACAAGCCAAATTTACCGTCATAAAACTTAATTTCGGTTTCTTGCGGGTGGTGCCTAACCTCTTGAAGCTCTGACATAAAGAAATTATTGGCATCACGGGCTGACTGAACCGCCACTTCTTCCATGGGTAAGTGACCAACCCCCTCATAAACCACATATTCGCTGTACGCTAAATCACGGTGAAACAAACGCATCACATCAAGTGGGATCCATTCATCTTTTTCTCCCCACATTAACAATGTAGGTACCAACACATCTTTAACTTTTGCCCCTAATGTGTCGTCATCACTCATGGCTCTTAGCTGACGAAAGTGAGTGATATAAGATTCGCGGTTGCCTCGACGCTGACTCATATCAAAGTAACGCTCTTTTATTTCATCGGTTAGCACTTCTTCATGCTCATAGGCGCTTTCTGCCGTCCAATTAAGCATGAAGCGTGGCATGACGTGTGGGGTAATCCAATGAATGCCTGGAAAGGATGCAAGCCCCAACCAAAATGGCATATCTTGCGGATAACCACTGGCACTGACTAATACCACTTTATAAAGTTTTTCTGGATAAACCGCCGCGTAATTCCATGCGTAATAGCCGCCTAATGAATTACCCGCCAAAAAGAATCGATTGATGCCCAGCTTTTTAACAAAACCATCTAACATACCCACCATGTATTCCGCTGTTTCTTGGTTGGGGGCGGTGTCTGGCCCTGTTAAACCAAAACCCGGTAAATCCATACGAATAATTCGATACTTGCCTTTTAACTGCTCAACCCATGCATCCCAAGTATGTAAAGATGAGCCAACGCCGTGCAGCAAGACTAATGGTGGGCCGCTGCCCTCATCACGATAGTGAATGGTTAAACCATTTACATCCACATAACGACTGGACTCGTTGGTATATTTTTTAGCCAATACATCATATGGCAAGGTCTGCGTGCCCATGGCAGTACATCCGTACAGGCCAAGGTACATCAAGATGAAACTTAAGATTCGTAGCATGGAAATAGGCATCATTTTATTGTTGTTTTTATGTATGTAGGGATTGTCTTATATGCGGTTAAAAATTACCAGAGCCTTAGGAAAACTGGCACCTGTGTACAAAGCTTGCCTCATTTGAATCTGTCAGTAGAATGAGCCCCCTTTATTTTGTATTTAGCCAGTCACATTGGCACTTGTTAGGCGGACACCATGGCAGCGTTTTTAAAAAATATATTTGCACCAAAGTGGCAACACAAAGATTCAAATGTACGCCTTCAGGCATTGGATCAACTAAGCGATACAAGCATCATTGAAAATTTAGCCAAGCAAGATCCTAATGAAGCGGTGCGCATAAAAGCCATCCATTTGGTCAAGAATTTAGATTTTCTAGCCAGCCTATTTAACGAAAAGTCCAGCCCTATCAAGCAGGCCGCCATCACCCAGTATTTGAAAACGGTACTAAATACAGATGAGCCACAAGCTCAATTAGCAGCACTCCACCGAGTTGAAAACCCACAGCATCTTATGACAATTGCTACATACGCCGGTGATGCTGATTTAGCACAAGGTGCTATTAATCAAATTAAAGATGAAGCCACCCTTTTCGACTTTATTAAACAATCTGCCAGCGCCAAAAGTCGTCTACTGGCCGCGCAATACGTTAAAACAAAAGACACCTTAAAAGCCATTGAACAACTATTCTTAAACAAGGATAAAACCCTCGTTCGCCACGTAAAAGAAAAGTTATCTGCGTTAGCTGAACAAGAAGCAATTAAACAAAAAGCACAAGCACAGATCGATCAACTTTTAAGTAGTGCTCAGCAGCTAACCAAACATGCTTTCAGCCCAACCTATGCAGGCCAAATTGCCTTACTAAAACAGTCTTGGGAAAACGTAGAATCAAGCCCACAACAAAACACCAGCTTTCAGCAAGACATTGCGCAATGTGAAAAAGTATTAGCTGAACATCAACAGCAACAAATGGAAATTGAAAAAGCGCAAGCTGCGCAAAAACAAGCACAAGAATTACAACTTACCGCGATTCAATTGCTTCAGAATTTACACGCACAATGTAAATCATCACCTGCCACACTGGATGAAATAAACAACACCATTAACTCGGCTAATCAGTCGTGGACAAAAGCAAACGAGCTTAATAATAAGATCGATAAACAATTAAAAAACGAGTTTGAATCACTGCTCAAACCAATTGTTAATTTACAAGCAAGCTTGTCATTTTTAAATAATACCAGCATTGATTTAGAACCAGTTACCATCGCACTTAAAAATCACGCTTTAAATGAACTTAAACAACAACAAAAGGCCATATCTGCAACGCTTAAAAGCATAAACTGGCCGGAAGAATTTCCTAAAAGCAGTACGCTAAATAGCGTTATAACCCTTAAAAATGAGATTAAAAGCGCATTGGATGCGTTATTAAAAGATGAAAAGCAAGTCATCAATAACATCCATAAAGCACTTAGTCATTTCGAACAAGCCATCAATAATGGCCACTTAAAAGAAGCTAAACAACTACAAACCAGCATCCGTCGCCACCTAGAGCAAGCTGATTCTAAAAATACAAAATCATTACAAACTCAGTTTCAGTCATTATCACAAACATTAAACGAGCTTAAAGATTGGCAGGGCTTTGCAACGTTACCTAAGTTCGAAAAACTATGTAACGATATGAACCTATTAATTGATGCCGATATCGCACCAAAAGATAAAGCGGTTATGATTCGTGAATTACAAGATGAATGGAAAACCCTTGGCAGTCTTGCTGATCAAAAACAACAGCAAGCTCTGTGGCTTAAATTTAAACAAGCGTCAGATTTAGCTTATGTTCCTTGCCAAGCTTATTTTGAAGAAATGGGTAAAGTTCGCGCCTACAACTTATCCCAGCGCACAATCATTTGTGAACAACTAGAGCAGTTTTTTAATATTAATGACTGGGATAATGCCAATTGGAAATCTGTACAGCAGATTCTAGACAAGGCGCATGATGAATTTAAATCATTCTCTCCGGTTGATCACACAGAGAAAAAAGCAATCATGCAGCGTTTCCATGAGGCTACTCAGGCACTTCATGGCAAGCTAGTTGAACACTTTAAACAAAATGCTACGGCTAAGCAGCTTTTGATTGATGAAGTAAAAGCGTTACACGAACAAGAAGATATTGCGCAAGCCATTGAACAGTGCAAGCTGATTCAGACTCAGTGGAAAGACAAAGGCAATGCCGGACGCGCCGAACGTCAACTGTGGGCTAATTTCCGTGAGCAATGTGACCGTTTATTCGAGAAGCGCAAATCAGCCAGCCAAGCGCGCAAACAATTCTTTGATGACAATATCGCGCAAGCGAATGCCCTTCTAGAGAAAGCCAAACAAGTAGTCGCCAATGCCAGCGCCGACGCTAAAACACAACTCAATGACTTTGCCGATGAGCTTAATGAGATTGAGCTACCAAGCAAGGTTAAACAGGCCATCACTAAAAACCTAAATGACCTGCAAGCGCAATTACACAACGCGATTAAACAGCAAAAGCGTCAAGCACAACATAGCTTATGGATGAACGCACAGCAGCTCGCACAAAGCCTTGGTCAAGCAGAACAACAGGACCAAGTGGACAACGCAGCCTTAAATGACCACTTGGAGTCTTGCGAACTGCCGGCACAGGTTAAAGCGATTTTACAAACCCGACTAAATAACAACCAAACCAACAACAACGACACTCTTGAAAAACTGTGTTTAGAGCTAGAAATAGTATTGGAAGTTGAGAGCCCTGCATCTGAACAAGCTGCTCGAATGGCACTTCAGGTGGAACGCTTACAGAAAAACATGGGGCAAAGTCTGCCAAGTATTGAAGCCCAATTAGAAGACTTACAGTGTCGCTGGTTCGCCATTAAAGTGGAAAATACAGACTACGATTCTTTGCATCAGCGCTTCTTCACCACTCTTAACAATCAAGTGGAGCAAGCATAAGTTAGATCCCTATGTAACGCTTTGTAATTGAATTTATTAGGGTTTTTCGATAAAAGGTTTGACACGTACGACCCAGATCCGTAATATGCGCAACCTCGCTGAGGCAATAGCCAAAAGCGAGTAAGCAATCCGTCATTCAAGTCATGTTTGAATAACCAGAAACGGATATAGTCGCGGGATGGAGCAGTCTGGTAGCTCGTCGGGCTCATAACCCGAAGGTCGTCGGTTCAAATCCGGCTCCCGCAACCATTTTCTTATACTTAAGTTACTAAGTTTAAAGAGATGGTATGACTAGCTTAGCGTTTAATTGACGCGGGATGGAGCAGTCTGGTAGCTCGTCGGGCTCATAACCCGAAGGTCGTCGGTTCAAATCCGGCTCCCGCAACCAAATTCTAAAAAACCGACTTAATTCTTTAAGTCGGTTTTTTTCGTTTTAAGGCACAAGAAGCCAAAGATCCTCGGTTCACCTTCTAAAACCTCAGGGCTCCCGCAACCAAATTCTAAAAAACCGATTTATCTTTGATGAATCGGTTTTTTTCGTTTTAAACCACAAGAGCACAGAAACAAGAGCCGCAAAGCGTCGGTTCACTTTCTAAAACCTCAGGGCTCCCGCAAGCAAATTCTAAAAAACAGATTTATCTTTGATGAATCGGTTTTTTTCGCTTTAAGGCACCAAAAGCTAATAGGCATTTTTTCATTACAGAGGGCCGCATCACCTGCCCGAAAAACAAATAACAATCATTCGCCAATAAAGCGACACCCAAGACCCAACACCCTCATCTAGTAGCTATTTGATGAAAATACGCCAACTAACCGTCAAACCCTAGTTGTAATAAAAATGTTATAAAAAAACCTTAAAAAAAATTGTCCGACAAGCTTTTTATAGAGTCGAGCCATTGTTCCATTATCTTAATTTATTCTAATACTTTATTACTATTTACTCCTTTTCATAGCCAATATAAGTCAAAATACGCCACTGAATCAACATTCACCGAACACTTGTTTTTTCTTTTAAAAATAAGGACTTAGTTGGCTCGGATTTTCCATAAGGTGACACAGGTCACATTATTGACTTAAATGACTAGGCCAAATAACATCCAGTTACATGATGGATACCTTAAATTACTAACGGTAATAATTTGAAGTTAGCGGTACAAATGTACTTCTATATGAAAGGCCTAAAATCTGCTCGTTTTATCTTGTGGGCGGCCATTTTAGTAGGAAGTAGTATGCATACAACCAACTCATTTGCTGGCACAACCGTCGCTCTTCGCGAAAGTTATGCTGGCAATTTGTCGTATGCATTAACCGGTGGCTCTTTCCGTACGGCACAAAACAATGTGAATGCATGTAGTACATCAAGCAGCTCATCAAACCCGTTAAGCTCCATCCCTATTTCTGCCACCATTAAAAAAGCCTATCTTTATTGGGCCGCTTCCGGTGATGGCACAAACACCGACAATCAAGTCACTCTAAACGGTGCGACCATTACGGCTGACCGTATGTACACCGAAGACACAGGTACATGGGACTTTTTTAACGGGGTTGCTGATATTACCAACCTAGTCAAAACCTATCGTAATACCACCTATACGGTTTCTGGTTTATCTATTTACAGCACACCAAGTCACTGCTCGACTCAGGTTTTATTAGGCGGTTGGGCTATTTTGGTGATTTATGAAGCTGACACACTGCCATTTCATATTTTGAATCTTTATGAGGGTTTTGAGTACTTTCGTTATCGCTCATTCACACTGACCCCCAATAACTTTAAGTTACCAGCAAACCCTTCGGGCAAGCATGCCCACATCACATGGGAAGGTGACGATACATTAGGCACAGATGGTGAGTACCTTTCATTTCAAGGTACTCAGCTAGTGGATTCTGGCAATCCAAGCGGCAATCAATTTAACTCGTATTCAAATGTTGAAGGTGGTCTGACAACCTATGGTGTGGATATTGATGAATACGATGTTTCAAGCTTATTAAGCGAAGGCTTAGAACAAGTCAGTACCACTTATAGTGCTGGCCAAGACGGGGTATTACTGACTGCCGAAGTCATTAGCGTATCCAATATCCCTGTGGCCGATTTAGCGGTAACCACATCTAACTCTACCGGCTGGATGCAGGGCTCAACCGTCACCAAAAAATTTACAGTTTCAAATAATGGCCCCAATGACGTTCCTGCTCAGAGTGTTCGGTTTACAACCACCCTACCCTCACAGCTTTCCTTTAATGGTACTCAAGGTGACAGTGATTGGATCTGCTCACAAATAGGCCAACAACTTACTTGTACTTACCAACCTAAATTACGCAGTGGTTGGAGCGACTATTTAGACCTTAAACTGGATGTTGCCACAGGTACAGCAGGTCAAACTGTCAACTGGTCTGTGGCAGTTGATCACGATACAGCCCCTTATGATATTTTTGACAACCATGCAGAAAACGACAGCTATACACTGAATGTGCCCATTGGCGCTGTGCCTGTTGTGGATTTATCCGCCTCAAGTAAAACCCCTAACAATTTAAATGGAGATTTATTGTTAGCAGGCGATACCCTGCAATACGTCATCACCATTGATGATGCCAGTGACCTAGCCACCAGTGGTATTCGACTTTACGACGACCTACCTGCGAATATTTCGGGTTACACCATTACGTCACTTCCCACCAATGCCGTTAGCAATTCAACTACCTCGGGCGGAGCAAATGGCACTGGGTACTTAGATATACAAAATATCAACCTTGCTGCTGGAGCAGTAGAACAAGTGGTTCTTGAAGTTTACGTAAACTCAAATGCACCTGAAGGTGCGTCACTGCAAAATACGGCCACTCTTTCTTATAACAGCAATAACTGGATCGTGGATACGGGTGATATAACAGTCGTAGAACCTGACTTAAGTGATTCCAGCAAAACAGCCAGCGATGACAACGGCGGTTTACTATTGCCGGGTGAAACTGTTACTTACACCATCACCATTGATGAAAACAATAATCTCGAACTACCTGGCATTCAGGTACTCGATCACCTGCCGGCAAACATAGCTAGCTTCACCGTTAGCCAAATGCCATCTGGCGCACAAAACTTTAGCCAAACCAATGCTGGCAATAACGGCACAGGGTTAATTGATATTAGAAATATTAATTTAGCCGCAGGGGCTACGGCGACCATAGAAATCAAAGCGGTGATAGCAGATGATGCCTCCGACCAAGTGAGTGTACAAAATACAGCCAGCTTATTTTTAAACTCGCGCTCATGGGATGTGGTATCAAACCCATTATTTGTGACACTTTCAAACTCCACACCTGCTAGTGGCAATAAACCGTTATATCTGGTCAATAATAATTTAACCCGTAACTTGCCCGCAACAGACACATCACGTAGTTTTTTCCATGGGGAAACACTCACATGGTCGATCACTCCAGTTTTACAAAAAGAGCTCATTATTAGCAGTGGCAACTCACGCCTCAACCTAGCCGTTGAAGGACACAGAACCGGTAGCGTGCAAACCCAGTTTACCGCCCAGCTGTTTTACAATGACAATAATGGCTCAGGTAATGTAACCATTGATACTGCCACCATTGGTTATGGTAATTACCGTATCAATACACTTTACAACCTAAACACTGACTTTAATTTAGCCAATGACGTGACTGTGCCCGCTGGCAGCACAGTTTATCTTTCAATATTAAACACCTCGAGTAACGGCAATAATAATCAATACAGTGAAATTGACGTCCATACACTTAATGGCAGCTTTTATTCTGCGGTTAATTTAAACACCAGCACCGTAATTAATGTAGATAGCATTCAGGTTTGGGACCAAACCTACGGCGACCCTACTGGTACAGGTGAAGGCGTGTTATTAGCTAATTCATTTGCTGATACCACCATTTATATCCGAGCCAAAATTTCAGACCCATTTGGAGCTTTTGATATCAGTAAAGCCACCATTGCCGTTCAGAAAAAAGACGGCTCAAGCTATGATTTTTCGGGCTTAGCAAATACCAATGAGATGACTCAAGTCGACACCACAGCTGACGATACCAGTACCAGTGTCAAAATCTATGAAATCCCTCTCACCTTATTAGAAGAAAATGAATCCATCGGTTGGTGGCAAATTGCTATTACAGGTTATGAAGGTCTAGAAGTGGCACCGGATCAAATCACCCATGAGCGCACCACCAGTTTTTATATCAAGCCGTTTTTGCCAAACATTACATTGGACAAGTCCATTGAGGTTATCAATGACCCAATCAACGGCCTACTCAGCGATGGCAATAAACCCAAAGCCATACCCGGTGCGGAATTGCAGTACACCATTCATGCAATCAACACAGGCCGTGGTGCCAGTGACAACAACTCCATCACCCTTCAGGATGAAATTGCCGCCAACGCAGAACTTTATATTGGTGACATAACCTGTTTAAATCGCGGCCCAGGAACGGGAAACGGCCCAATTTGTTTTGAAGATGGCAACACACCCAATGAAAGCCAATTGAGTTATGATTTTTCTGGCTTAGGTGCCGCTAACGATAGTGTTTATTTTTCGCAAGATGGTGCTGATTTTACTTATGAGCCGGTAGATAGCGGTGATGGTTATGACCCAAGTGTGCGTTATATCCGTATCAAGCCTTCAGGTATTTATAAAAAAGCCAAAAAAGACGGCAGTGAGACACCCGAATTTAAATTTAGCTACCAAATACGGTTGCAATAAAAAGTATAAAAAACAAACAAATTAAAAATGATAAAAGATTTTAAGACAGGAGAGCACAATGAATAAGCTCAAGAAAATTGGGGGAGCATTAGGCGGGTTATTGTTAGCAATCACTCAAGCTCATGCAGCGGGTACCAGTGCCGGCGCACCTATATCTAACCAAGCAACCGTTTCTTACGATGCTGGCGCTGGCACCGTTACCGCAAATTCCGGAACGGTTACATTCACTGTACAAGAATTAGTCAAAGGCACCGTAGCAAAATTAGATGCTGGCAACATAAGTGTTAGCTCGCCACAAACCAACGCGGCCATGAAGTTTAAAATCAAAAACGACGGTAACGGCAGTGAAGGTTTTAAAATTGTTGTGACTCAAGACTCTGGTGATGACTTCGATGTGACTCTAGGCAGTTTTTACATTGACGACGGTGACGGTATTTTAGATACCGCTGTTGATACGCTTTATAACAACACCACGCCCCCAGCCATGGCGCCAGATGCTGAACTGACTATTTGGGTAACGTCAACTATTCCAGGCTCGTTAGCGGATGCTGCCCTGTCTAATTTAAACGTATCGGCCGTATCAGCAACGTTTGTAGCCGATGGGCAAAATAACCCAAATGCTGGTGCTGTGGTTGTGGGCAGCGGTGACTCTGGTACTGATGCTGTAAACGCGGTTGCCATTGCGGCGGTTACTTCAACTTTTGTTGTTAGTGATATCGATGTCAGTATTGCCAAAGCCATTAGTGCGACCCGTGACTTACTTGGTGCCGGTGGTAGCAAAGCGGTACCGGGCGCTGAAGTTGACTACACATTAACCGTCACCGTAACCGGTACTGGCACGGCTAATAACATTGTAGTGACAGACCCACTACCAACACAGCTAAAACTTAAAAACGGCATTACCGGCACCATTACCGTTGGTGGCGTAGCCGAAACCGCTAGCGCAGCTGATGGCGATGGCACCAGTTATGATGCCAATACCAACACCATCAGTGTTGACTTAGGTAATGTAAATGCAGGTGCTGCAGCCATTGCCATTGAATTCACCACGGTTATCCAATAGGTATTAGATGATGAAAAAAGCATTAGCGTCATTTTTGTTGCTACCAACTTTGGCATTTGCCCAAGTAGAACTTAAAACAGAAATGTTTGAAGTCATTGAAAAACAACAAGCTAACGGCACCAGTAAAGTTGAATGGGTCACACCAGACAACATTATTCCCGGTGATAAAGTGGGTTACCGTATTTCATTTAAAAATACCGGTGATCAACCGGCTGCCGATATTGTTTTGAATAACCCAGTGCCTGAGAACACCATCTATGTGGATGACAGTGCCCGCGGTGCAAACAGTGACATCGTATTTTCTGTGGATGGCGGCAAACAATTCGCCAGCCCAGAAAAACTATTTATTGAAGTAAACGGTAAAAAAGTACCGGCTACTGCAAAAGATTACACCCACGTACGTTGGACGTTAACCTCCGCCTTACCAGCCGGTAAAGACGGTAGCGTGCAATACGTGGTGCAAGTGAAATAACAAAACTTAGGGGTTGGTTATGCCGTTGTATCGCTAACCAATAAAACACACGAATTAAAAAGCAAAACCATTTTTTAATAACAAAAGTAAAAAGGATTTCAAAGGAGAAACCTATGAAACTTAATAAAACCCTTACTGCACTGGCTGTCAGTGCAAGCTTTGGCCTAAGTGGTCAGGCATTTGCTGCTGGTACTGTTGCTGGTACTGACATTACCAACACAGTAACTCTTGGCTATACAGTGAGTAGTACAGCTCAGACTCCTGTTGAGTCAGCATCTGGCTTTAAAGTAGACCAAAAAGTAGATATGACGTTCACTTCTGATACTGCAACTGCTGACAGTGTTCCAGGTGAAGTTGTAACACTTGCTTATACTTTAACCAACACTGGTAACAAAGCTACTGCATATGTTTTAGCATTAACCAATAACGGTAATGCTGATCACTCACCTCAAGCTGTAACGTTTTACCCAACAGCAACAGATGCTACGAACAACACCAATGCTTTTGCTAATAACAAAGTTCCTGCGTTAGCGGTTGATGCTTCTAGAACTGTATACGCAAAAACAACCATTACTAATAATGCAAACATTGGTAATGGCGATACTATTGAAATGCTAGCAACAGCAACTGCGCTAGACCCTTCAGATACAGACGGTAGCACTCTATTAGCTCAAAATATTGCAGCTGATAAAAATGCAAACCTGACCACTGAATACGTTATTTTTGCTGAAGCCGCTTCTGTTAATAACTTAAAATACACTGGTGCAATCACAGCACAAACTGACCGTAATATTGTTACGGCAGAGTTCACTGACCCTGCTGATGCTAACGCTGTTCCTAAGTTAGCCATTAAAATCATCAGCGATGTTGTTTGTGACAACGGCTTAACCGATGCAAACACCAATGATTATTCTCAAGGTGGTGCACAAGTTGGTACATGCCCTGACGTTGCAGCGGCGAACCAAGCAGCTTACCGTCCTAAAGCGATTCCTACGTCTATGGCTAAGTTCACTTACTCAGCTGAAAACACAGGTGCTGTAACTGCAAATGCTGTCGTCTTTAGTGAGCAACTACCATCTGAGTACGCTATCGATTCACTAGCTAATGCAACTTTAGCAATTGATGCTGCAACTCAAACACTAACGACTGTTACAGATGCTCCTGATGCCGTTAACGAAGTTCGTTATGACGATGCAACTGGCACCATCACCATCTATGTTGGTGATGTTGCTAAAGATGAAGTAATCACGATCACCTTCACGGCTATCGTGGAATAAGTCTTAGTGTTGCTAAGTCTTAACAAAAACGCACAGCCACGCTGTGCAACCCTCACCCAAAGCGCACCTCGCGCTTTGGGCCGAGGCAAAGCCAAAAGCACTGCATCTTTGTTAAAAAAGAGCGGTGTTTTTGCCATTGCTTTGGTAAGTGCTTTATTTACAAATACACACGTTAATGCGGCCACCCCTGACAATACCCTTGTTAACAATACCGCCTATGTGAGTTATCAGTTCCGCGGTAACGATTATCAAAAACAAGACAGCGAAAGTTTTATTACTGCACGCAGTAGCTCTGGTGCTGGCACCCCTTCTGTTATTACCTTAATGCACAACAGTATTGATTTCTCAGCGCAATACGCAGCAGCAAAAGCAAAAGAAGATGCAGCCAATCCGCCCTCTTCTAATTTCACCAGAAGCATTAGCCAAAATTTATTAACCACAGGGGCTAGCACTGGCACAAGCAGTAATGCGGTTACCACCCGTGCCAGTTCTAACGGTAAATCATTAAGTGGCAACTTTGTGGTGAATCAAGGCCAATGCGCCAGCGACTCTAGCGGTAAAACGTTAACCACTCAGCCTGTGCCTAAAAACTACCAAGGTCAAACCTTAGCGTTACCCAGTGCACTTGCATTAAATAGCGATGATTACTTTAAAGTGGGTGATACCATTTTTGTGCATCTTGAAGATTTAGATCAAAACCAAAACCCAACACAAATTGAAAAAATCATTGTCACAATTTTAAGTGAAAACGGTGAAGATCAAGAAACCATTCAATTAACTGAAACCGAAGTCAGCTCAGGTTTATTCACCGGTTATATTCAAACCGCTAATAAAGCAACTAACCCGCCGGTTGCTCATAACTGTGTATTGTCGGTGACCAGTAACTCAAGTATTCAAGCAAGCTATCAAGATCAATTCGACAGCTTAGACTTAGTGAAAGCCGGCGCCCTGTTCGACCCAAGCAGTTACGTGGTGAACGCCGATACCGGTGAGTACATAAATGGTATTGAAGTCACCCTTTTTGAGAAAGACGGTGTCACCCTTGCTCAGATTTTAAGTGACGAAGGCGGTGTCTTCCCTAGCACCGTGACCACAGGTGGTACCGTTAGTGTGGTAGGTGCTGACAGCAATACATACACCTACACCTTCCCTTACGGTGGGTTTGCGTTCCCTGTGTTAAACGGTGGCGAATATGTGGTTAAAGTAGGTGAAAGTGCTTACCACGATTACCCAATTCCCCAAGAAAAAGCCCTTGCAGATATTCCACAAGGACCGTTTAACTTTGATGAAGACGGCAGCCGAGGCCTTGTCTTTAATTCTGGTATCACCTTCCGTATGGACGTGCCACTGGATCCAAAAGATAACAGCGTATTACTCACCAAAACCGCCAATAAATCTCAAGCCGGTGTGGGTGAATTAGTTAGCTACAACATTAAATTGCAAAACACAGAAATCCCAGGCACAAACGTTGCGATTAAAGACACTCTGCCGCAAGGTTTCCGTTATGCCACCGGCAGCGCCAGTATTGATGGGGTAAAAATAGCGGACCCTGTGATTAGCAGTGACGGTCAAAACCTTACCTTTACTCTTGCCAATATTGCCGTCAATGAAACTCTTAACCTGCGTTACGTTGCACGTATCGGTGTTAATACGCCGGTTGGTAAAGCCACCAATACTGTGTGGTTAGAAGATCAAGAAGACGCTCCACCCCTAGGCCAATTAGGTGAAGGGGTATTGACCAGCAACACAGCCACTGCAGATGTTGAAATTCGCGAAGACTTGTTCAGCAATAATACCCGTTTGTTTGGTCGAGTATATGTAGGTGATTGTGAAGGTAACGCCGAACAAGAAGGCATTTCGGGTGCGCGTATCTACTTAGAAAACGGCACCTATGTGGTTACCGATGAAGACGGCTTATGGCACATTGAAGGCCAAAAACCTGACACACATGTGGTTCAACTCGATACCGAAACCCTACCTAAATATTTAGACTTAATGGCCTGTGAAAATTATGGCCAACATGCCGGTCGTGAATACAGCCAGTTTGTGGATTTGGCACCTGGCACCATGTGGCGTACCGATTTTGTCGTCAAGCTCAAGCCACCAAGCAAAGGGGAAGTGACACAGCGTCTAAGCAGCCGCTTAGCTCCAATTACTCAAGCTGAACGTGAAACCTTAGCTGCCAACAGTCCGGTTGAGCAAAAAGTCATTTACCGTTTATTGCTTAATGGTAGTGAAGTTATTCTTAAAGATTTACGCAGTTTAGTGATGCTACCTGAAGGGGTGATTTACAAACCAAATTCGGCCCTTTTTGATGGCAACCCAGTGGGCGAACCCAAAAAATACGATGACCAAACCTTGCTGTTCTCTTTAAATGACCCAGGTAAAGATTGGCAGCACACACTAGAATTTGAAGCCTATATTGGTAAAGACGCTAAGCCTGGTGAATTAACCACTCGCTCAGTGGCCATGTTTAATTCACCTAGCCAAAACAATCAGCGCACCCCTATTGCACTTACATCTGCTTTGCTTGCCCTTGTGCCTGCAAACAAAGAAGTGCACAAGCCAGAAGAAGCGCCTAAATTCGGATCATTTAGTGAAGAGCTAAGTGAAGCCGACAAACAAGCCATGGCCATCGTTATTAGCAAACTAAAAGGCTTAAAAGATTTGCAAATAGAAGTGGCAGGTCACACTGATAACGTGCCTATTGCCCGTCGTAGCCGCCATATTTTTAAAGATAACTATGAATTGTCCTTGGCTCGTGCCCGCAGCGCTGCCAACTACTTGATGAGTGAATTGCAGCTAACCCCTGATCAAGTGAGCGTGGCGGGTTTTGGAGCCAACAAACCTATTTCTAAAAACACAAACGAAAACTTACGCTCACAAAACCGCCGTGTAGAAGTCAATATACTATCGGCGAACAACGGCATGCGTATCGCTAAAGCGGATAGTGGCAATCAAATGGTGGCAACCACAGGTGTCGCCCCAGGTGGTTTTGACTTCCCCATTGAAGCAACTGCATCGGGCCCTATTCGCAACACCGTCACTATGCCGGAGTTTGATAAAGCATACCTTGCACAAACCGATAACCAGTTTGAATGGTTGTGGCCAAGTGAAGGGTTCTTACCCAATATTCCATCTACTAAAGTGGCCATCAAGCACCCAATGAATCAACGTGTGCGCTTAACCCTTAATGGCTCACCTGTTAGTGAATTAAACTTTGCGAAACGTGAAAAATACGCAGCCAATCAATCGGCTATTAGTATGTGGAGCGGTGTGGATATTAAAGAAGGCAATAACACCTTTGTTGCTTCTTTAGTTGATGAAAATGACAACATTATTAATCGCCAGGAATTTCAACTTCACTACGCGGGCACCCCTACCCGAGTTGAGTTAGTAAAAGATGAAACTAAAGCGGTGGCCGATGGTGTCATTGCACCTGTGATTGCGGTGCAATTATTTGATAAAGATGGCTACCCAGTGCGTAACGGCTTACAAGGTGAATTCACCATTGATAGCCCTTACATCGCATTGAATCCAAATAAAGATAAAGCGCAAATCAACCGCAATGAATTCAAACCGAATTATGAAATCAGTGGTGACGGTATCGCTTACATTACCCTTGAGCCAACCACACAAGCAGGTGAAGCGGTTATTCGTTTCCCTCTTGCTAATGGCCAAGAAGATGAAGTGCGTGTTTGGTTAAAACCTCAAGCCCGTGATTGGATGTTAATTGCATTAGGTGAAGGTACCATTGGTTATCAAACCATTAGCGGCCATATTAAAAATGCTGAATCCCATGACCAAGAAGACGGCTTTTATACTGACGGTCGTTTAGCATTATTTGCCAAAGGCCAGATTGCAGGCGACTGGCTATTAACCGCGGCTTATGACAGCAGCAAAGAAACCACCACCCCATTTGAAAAACTATTAGACCCAAATAAGTACTACACCTTGTATGGTGACAACAGCACACAAAAACTGGATGCCTCAATGGAAGGCAAGCTGTATTTACGTATTGAAAAAGAACGTTTTTATACTGTTTTTGGTGACTACAGTACCGACCTAAACAAAACCGAATTAAGTACCTACCTACGTAAATTCCACGGTATTCAATCGGTATTCCAAGGAGACATTGTTAGCTTCAATGGGTTTGTGACCGAGTCTGCGCAGCGCTTTGCTCGCGATGAAATTCGTGGTGACGGCACATCAGGTTTATACAAGCTGTCTAATAAAGACATTATCAGCAACAGTGAAACCATCAGCTTGCAAGTTCGTGATCGCTTTAGAAGTGAAGTCATCTTAAGTGAAGTCGAACTGGCCAAAGACAGTGATTACAGCATTGACTACATTGATGGCTCTATTTTCTTTAAATCACCCGTGCAAAGCACTGATGAAAACCTCAACCCTCGTTATATTGTTGCACGTTATGAAACCCAAGATGATAGCGCCAACGATCTCACCTACGGTGGTCGTGCTGCGGTGCATGTATTAGATAAATCACTTGAGATTGGTACTACATTAATCAGTGAAGAGTTGGGTGACGACAGCAAAACCTTAAATGCCATCGATATGCGCATGCAGTTAAGTGATCAGTTAGAAATCAAAGCTGAAACAGCCATTACCGAGCAAGTTAATAACGCCACTAAAACCAGTGCCAGCGCAAACTATGTGAGCATTGACTATCGCGGCGAACAATTACAAACCAAAGCTTACATTCGCACAGAAGAAGCCGGCTTTGGTTTAGATCAACTAAATAACAGTGAAGCCAGCACAGAGAAATTAGGCGTTGAAGGTACGTATTACTTAACCTCTCAACAATATATTAATGCATTAGTGAGTGATCAAAACCAGTTAGGTAGCGAACAGCGTTTATCTTTAGCTGAAATGAAATTTAATAATGAATACGAATATGGTCGTTATCATTTAGGCGGGCGTGTTAGTGAAATCACAAACGCCACCGGCGATGATCAATCTATTCAGCAATTGCTGGCAGGCCACTCTTATACCTTGCTAAATGGCCGTTGGTTATTAAGTGCTGACTTAGAATTAAATATTAAACAAAACGACGATATTTATGACTTGTTACGTTTAAGCAGTGATTTTCGCATCAATGACCAAGTCACTTTGTTTGCTATTCATGAAACCGGTTTTCAAAGCGATGCCCCAATGCGCAGTGTGGCGGGTTTACGCGCGACCCCTTGGCAAGGCATGCAAGTCAGTAACAGTGTTGAGCAACAACAAAGCAAAGATGGCAATCGACTGTTTGCGGTACACGGTGTGAACCAAGAAGTGAATTTGAATGACTACTGGCAAATCAGTTTTGGTTATGACCAAAGCCAAAATTTAGAAAGCAATGTCATTGAACAAACCGATGACACCGTATTGAACTTTGCACAAACCAGTGATGATTTTTATGCCATTAATACTGGCTGGGGTTACCGCAGTTCAACTTGGCAATGGACCAACCGCATTGAGTATCGTGAAAGTGATGCCAATGAAAAATGGAATGCCATGAGTGGGGTTTATCGCCCTATCGGTTTAGGGTTTGCTTTTGGTTTAAACGGCCAATTCCGTCTTGATGATGGTGAAAATGAGCGTACCGAATTTAAACAATTAGAATTCGATATTGGCTTGCGTCCATTAGCATTTGGTTTAGCTTGGTTAAACCAAACCAAGTTTATTGAAGAGATTGTCGAAACAAACGGCACATTATCAACAAGCGATTTAATAAGCCGCCGCTTAGTCAATAATACTCACGTGAACATGCGCTGGAGCAAAACCCAATTAAGTGCTCAGTATGGTTTAAAGTATGTGGATGAAACCATAGACGACGTTGATTATTCAGGGATAATTGATTTAATTGGTTTCCAAGTTCGTCGCCACTTCATGCCAAAATGGGATTGGGGTTTACAAGGGCAGCGCCTGTTTGATTACGAACTTGACGATAGCCGTCATAGTGCTGGTGTGAGCATTGGTTATACGCCTCAACTCAATACTTGGGTAAGTGTGGGCTACAACTTTGCAGGCTTTACCGATAGTGACTTTGATGACGCAGGTTATAGTGCACAAGGCATTTATTTGAAACTGCGCATCAAGGCCGACCAAGACAATATGAGAGCTCTTAAAGCTTACTTCAACTAAGCGGCTGCTTTGGTTCTCATTGGGTCTTAAGACTGTCCTTTAGACTGGCCAGTCTTCCATCGTATTAATATTCGCAAATGAGCCCTGTTGTTTCGTAAAGTCCACCTGCACCGGCTTCAGGCTCTCTAGCCATTCACTAGAACGCCTGCGCCCTGATAATAAAAACATCATTAAACTTTCTTTATGCTTCTTATGAATCAGTGCATGCAAATGCTGTTGGCGTTTACCATCAAAAGCAACACACGCAAATGCCAATTGATCACTAGCCTGTTGCGCCATGACTTGTAAATAGTTTGCTGGGATATCGGGAGTATCGCAGGGGCTAAATAACACCCAATCATATTTCGCTTCTTCCATGGCGCTTAACATCCCCAACAAAGGGCCAGCATGGGGCTCGATGTCGCCATAGTGATGATCTGCAAACGTGGTTAGGCCTAGTGCTTGATATTCGTTTTCATTCTGATTGCAATTTAAAAACAATTCTTGCGCACCATCAAAGGCTTTGGCCACATTCAAAACCATTGCTTGGCCCCTATAAGGCATAAGCCCTTTATCTTGGCCCATGCGTCGACTAAAGCCTCCGCATAATATGATGCCGCTGATTTTAAGCATTGGCTCTCTCAACCGGTTTTTGACGTTATGGCTATTCTCACACAGCTTAGCCCTGTAAGGTATCCCACATGAATAAGTTGCTTGTTTATTCACCCTTGACAGATATGTGCAATAGACGTCTAATGCATGAAATTCAGCGAACAAGTGTTTACCCAAATTATGTTTAAACGTCACCTCCGAGAACCCTTTGCTGGGCTTAGTCACTTTTTGGGAGCCTTAATGGCCCTCGCAGCGATTCCTTACATGCTGACTAATTTACCCGATGTCAAAACAGGCACGTACCTAGCCAGTTATCTGGTGTTTGGTTTAAGCATGTTTGTGATGTTCGCCTCAAGTGCCATTTACCACTTAATGGACGTTAGTGAAGAAGCGATACGCGCTCTCAAACGTGTGGACCACATGGCGATTTACGTCATGATCGCAGGCTCTTATACCCCATTCTGTTTAATTGGTTTACAAGGCTCTCAAGCTTGGTGGATGTTTGGCATTGTTTGGGGCATCGCATTTATTGGCATTTTAAAGAAAATCTTTTGGTTACACGCACCAAGATGGTTTAGCACATTATTGTATTTAGCCATGGGCTGGATTAGCTTATTTGTTTATGAGCCGTTAAGTGACTCTCTTTCAACCGGGGCAATAAATTGGTTAGTGGCTGGAGGGGTTTGTTATAGCGTTGGTGCCGTTGTTTATGCCACCAAATGGCCTAATTTGCACAGCAAGTTTGATTTTCACGATCTATGGCACATATTTGTACTGGCCGGTGCCGCCTGCCACTTTGTTAGTATTGGCGTGTATTTATAATCGGTTTACACAAAAAGGGCCCAGCATGGGATCATGCTGGGCCCTTTTGCATTTTAATTAGGCATCTTTTTCTGAAATTTCAGTTAATGCTTGTACAAAGCTTTCAACGGGCTGGCCACCACTAATTAAATACTGATCATTAACGATAAACGCCGGCACCGAATTAATACCGAGTGATTTATACTTTTCTTCTTCAGCTTTTACTTTTTCTCTTAAGGTTTCATCCGCCAGCGCATTTTCAACCTCTTGCTGTTCAAGACCAACTGATACGGCAGCTTTGATCAATACAGTTTGATCACTCACATTTAAGCCTTCACCAAAATACGCTTTAAATAGCGCTAACTTCAATTGGGTTTGTTTGTTTTGGTTTTGTGCAAAATCTAATAACACGTGACAATCGAGTGTATTAAAAATACGGGAGCGCTGATTAAAATTAAATTCAATACCCGCTTTTTCTCCCACCTCCACTAAATGCTGCTGATTTTGCTTGAGCTGAATCGCATCTAAACCATATTTTTCAGATAAATGCTCATCAATGGCCTGCCCTTGTTTTGGCATATATGGGTTTAACTGAAACGGGTGCCACTGGATATTGGCATCAATTTTTTGCGAGAGGGTGTTTAAAGCCGATGATAAATTGGCATAACCCACGGCGCACCATGGGCAAACCACATCACTGACAATATCAATTTTTAAGGTTTTCATACTGGATTCCAATTGGGTTCAATGACTACATTGAACGCCAATCTCATCCGTTGCACTAGAGGTTGCTAAGCAACACTGAATTTCACAGAAATTACTCTAAGTCGAGTCGGTACACTTCATTTAATTGAGCAGGCTCATTAATGGTGACGTTTAAGTTATTCACCTTGCCATCACTCAAACCATACACCCAACCATGCACTGCTAGTTTTTGCCCGTTCGCCCAAGCGTCTTGCACAATTGAGGTGTGGCACAAGTTAGAAACTTGGCGAATCACATTCAATTCACATAACAAATCGACTTTTTCTTCTTCAGATTGCAGGCCTTTGAACATGTTGCGCTTTTGATGGTACAGATCTCGAATCTCTAATAACCAGTTATCAATCAAGCCCAATTTTTGGTTATTCATGGCCGCTCTGACACCACCACAACCGTAATGACCCACCACAATCACATGACGAACTTTTAGCACTTCAACAGCGTATTGCAAAACAGATAATAGATTCATATCGGTATGCACCACCATGTTCGCCACATTACGGTGCACAAAAAGCTCACCAGGCATCAATCCTACGATCTCATTGGCAGGTACGCGGGAGTCACTGCAACCGATCCATAAATAATCAGGCGCTTGTTGTTTAGCAAGAGTTGGAAAGAATTCTGGGTCATTTCGGCTGATCTCTTCAGACCAGTTTCGATTATTATCGATTAAATCTTGTAAGGATTTCACTTCTTTTTCCACACGTGCCTCCGCTTAGCAAACTCTACAAATATATCCCATGGGGTTTTTACATCATTTGTTTTATAGGTGTCAGTAACTTTTTGCCACTAATTCGGTTAATTCACTTTTTTTTGCCACACACCGGACAATTTTCATTTTTAGCGACAGAAAATGCCCTCATAGACAAATCGAGCCCATCAAAACTCACTAATTTCCCTATAGAAGGTGCGCCTATTTTTGTAATTATTTTCACGGTTTCTAAGGCTTGCATGACGCCCATTAGTCCAACCACTGGCGATAAAATACCAGACGCACTACAGGTTTCTTGTTGGCCGGATAGATCAGGATACACACATTGATAACATGGTGAGTCCTCTTGATTCGGGTCGATCACCATTAGCTGACCTTCGAAACGAATGGCCGCCGCACTGACTAGGGGCGTTTTTGTCAAAACAGAGATTTTATTGTGCATCATTCGTGACTGACTATTATCCGTACAATCAACCACCACATCGACACTTGTTATTAATGCTTGCAGTGCGTTTTCATCTAGCAAATGATCAATGGCTTCTATGTGAATGGACGAGTTAAGCGCCTGTAATTGTTGTTGCGCCGATTGTGCTTTATTGACGCCAAGGGTGTTTTCATTATGAACCACCTGACGATGAAGATTGGATAATTCAACCGTATCAGGATCCAAAAGCGTCAGTCGACCAATACCCGATCCCGCTAGATATTGAGATGCACTGGCACCTAAACCACCCAAACCTAAAATCAATACATGGCTGTTTAGCAATGCTTGTTGACCGTCGTAATCCAATTGAGGCAACAATAAATGGCGACTGTAACGCTCTAGTTGCTGATCATTCATAATGCGATGATTCCTGCCCACTTTCACAAAAACGAAAAGACAACACTTTAACATTTTTCACCTTGGCCGATAGTTAATACATGAAATCTATTTGCCTACTTAGTTTTGTTTTTTTAGTACTCACTGGCTGTGGCGGCTCAGGTGGTGGCACCACTGCAACCACCACGTTGAACGTACCAGCATTACCTACCCCTCCGGTTTCACGTTTGGTACTGCCTAGTGATTATGTGGGCTTCTTCATTGGCATTACTCCCCTTGGTACAAATAAGCAATTAGCCACCAGCCAGCAGTTCAGCCAGCAGCTATATACTCTGGATGCAGACAATACGATTACCCCTGTCTCTTTTTTAGACACAGCAGCTTTACCCATAGATTTAACAGGCAACCTTAGCTTTACCTCTGAGGAGCACATCATTCCCTTAGACATCATGGTAATGAGCCCAGACTATGTAATGCTGACGCTCTTTCATCGCAACTTTGATACCGATACAGATAATGATTACTTCAACCTCTTAGTGGATTTAAGAAGTGGCACCGTCGTTAGTGCCCCCGTTGGCATCAACACTCAAGGTAACAGTGGTCGCAGTGCCTTAACCCAACTAGGCCGAGATTATTTCCCACCCGATAGCCGCTGGAATGATACCGAGGATTTATATGTCATCAGTGTCGACTATGAAGCACTCGATATGATGGAAGAAGTGGATCACCAAGAGATCATCGATCACCACTCAGGTGTGCCTTGCCCAACCAATGAAGCCGAAGACGATACAGCAGACGATACAGCAGACGATACAGCAGACGACACTACTGATGAGACTGAAGATGAGACTGTTGATGACACCACCGACACAGAAGCAGACGAAGCCAGCGAAGATACAACCGACACCACAACCGATAGCACAGAGACGACCGACGACTCAAATGCACAAACCGTCACCTGCACAGGCCCAATTGGTGGAACCATTACACCCACAACACCGGTTACGGATACAACTGACACAACTGCGGATACAACAACAGCCCAGACAACCGCTGCGTTTAGGGCAACAACAAGTGCTAACACAAATGCCCATGCAACCAGCGAAACCCAAGCACCTACGCCCACCAATATTTACAAAATGCGCCTAGGGGCGGCGAATCAGTACAGTCTTGAGCAAGTAAGCTTAGAAGATGATCGACCAGGGTTAGGCCAATTTGTGGTGAGTAAATCCGGCATCATGATTTATCGCAACCTAGATGGCGGAGACAATAGCTATCGTGTGCTGCTTGAAAATTGTGAAGATGTCACCGGCCGTTTAAGTACCGTGCTGCTTGCCCCCTATTCCAGCCTTATTGTGGCCGACGACGATGCCGGCAACAGCAGCATCTTTGAAGTCACAGAGCGGGGCATCAATAAACTAATTTTCAGCTGCAACGGCAATGTAGTTCGCCAATCGTTTAGTGGCTATACCGCCCGTGTTGCCAGCCTACGCTTACCATACAACAGTGAAAGCGTGAGTTCATATGATTACATCTACCCTTATTTCATCAACTCCAGTTGCCAAGCAGGCCGTATTTTTCCTCGGGCCGAACCTGAAATAGACATTCTTAATCCCATGCCATCCATACCCGGTTTGCCCAGCAGTGATAGTCGCGGCTTACGCAAAAGCCAAATGTTCAATAACAGCCTTTATTGTATTGGTTATGACGCTGGGTTAAATCTGGCTGTGGCTCAGCTAGATACCACCAGTACTAACAATGACTTCGAGTTTTTAACCCTTGATTTTGGCCTTTGGCTGCCGGATTTCGATACATTGCACGTGCTTTCGGATAACTCAGTGATTTTCACCGGCACCTCTCGTGTCAGTACAGAAGTCAAAACCATCATGCTGAATGCCGACGGTGAAGAATTTGACCTAACCGATACCCTCGTAGGCCTTAAAGTCTCTCAACAAATCGAAATCACCCCGCCTACGGGTACCACTTACAGCTCAAACCTGGTGGAAGAATAACCAGACAAACACCTGATTGAGTGTTGCAAATCCCTGTAAGAATGAAAAATCAAACCCAAGGTGGCTATCCGCCTTGCAGCTGTACCTTATAAGAAAGCAAAGTGATAACATGTGGGTAATTTTTTTTATTGCAGTAATATCATGCTTAATTCCGATAGCTTAGCTCAGCTCAAAGCGCTGAAATCCGATATTCAGACCCAGCAACAAACCAAGCTCAAACGTGGCACCGTTCGTGGTAGTCAGGGCCGTTTTGGGTTTGTTGTGACCGATGAAGGTGAATCCTTTTTCTTAGCCCCTGATGAAATGGCAAAAGTATTCCCAGGGGATGTGATTCAATTCAGTGAAACCACGGATGACAAAGACAAAGTTCAAGCCGTACCTGAAACACTGATTAGTACAGAGTTCAAACACTGTACTGGGCGTTTTCAAAAACGCGGTAAAGCACAATTTGTAGAACCTGATACCCACGGCAGCACCCATTGGCTTTACATTCCACCGGATGCCTGTGAAGGACTGGAAGATAATGATTGGGTAAAATGTGAAGTCACTCGTCACCCTTTCAACAATGGCAAACCGCAGGGCAAAATCATTGCAAAAATTGGCCAGCTAAGTGATGCGGGCTTCGAGCGCCAATACGCCATTGAAAAATTCAAGTTAAGCCACGAATGGCCTGAAACCACGTTCTCCGAATTGGCACTGCTGGCTGAAGAAAACATCGAGGCCATGGCAGCTGGCCGTGAAGATCTCACTCACATCCCATACGTCACCATCGACAGCGAACATACCCGCGATATGGATGACGCATTATTTGCACAAGCCAATGACACAGGCTGGTTATTAAGTGTGGCCATCGCTGACCCAAGCAGTTGGTTTGGCATGAACACCAATCTCGATCAAGAAGCAGCTCGCCGTTGTAACTCATTGTATTTTCCTGGTCGCAGCCTACCTATGCTGCCACAAGAGTTATCAAACGGGTTGTGCTCATTATTAGAAAATAAAAATCGTCTAGCCTTAGTGTGTGATATCCAATTAGACAAACAAGGGGCCGTCACAGGTTTTGAATTTAAAGAAGCCCTTGTCCGCTCTCAAGGCAAGTTAAGTTACAACCAGGTCACACAATTTATCGATGGTGATCAATCCGTGGTTGACGCAGCTTTAAGTGAACACATCACACAATTGCATCTAGCCACCACGGCGTTAAATCAGTATCGAGCGCAACATAATTTAATTATGGAAGATCGTGCTGACTATTACTTAACCGTAGGTGACAACGGCAAACTGCAAACCATCTATAAAGCAGACCGTAATAGCGCACAAAAACTGGTTGAAGAAGCCATGCTCATTGCTAACCAATGTTGTGCCCGTCACCTGCAAACATTAGGTACTGGTATTTTTGTTCAACATGCAGGTTTCCGCACTGAACGTATTGGGGATATTAAAACCATCATTGAAGAACAAGGTATCGAATTTAACGGTGACTTCACCACAGCTGAAGGTTACAAAGCATTTATCAAAGCAGTTGAAGCCAAACAAACCGAACTGCCCATTAAATCGATTCTAAGTCGCTTTTTAACCCGCAGTGAATTCAGTCAAGAAGCCGGCCCGCACACCGGCATGGGGTTTGAAAGTTACACCACTTTCACGTCACCTATTCGTAAATACAATGACCTTGTGGTACACCGCATCATCAAGAGCCAATTGAGCCAACAAAAAGGGCCGGACGTAAACGACAAAATGATCGAGCGTTTACAGCAAGGCTTAATCTCTGGTCGTCAAGCAGTTAACCTTGCGGAAAACTGGCTTAAACTGCAGTTTTTAGAAAACCTGCCACAAAAAGAATTTGCCGGTAAAATTGTGCAGACCAATATTGGTGGTTGCACCGTGCAACTGGTCGACTTTGGTATTGAAGGTTTTGTGGATCTGCGTAAGAGCAAAAAACGTTTAAACTTTGATAAAGTTTACTTACGCCATAGTAACGACACCACCAGCTACCAGCTTGACCAAGACGTGACTGTCAGCATTAAAAATCTTGATATTCAAGCACGTAAATTGGATTTATCGTTTGTATAAAACCACATAAACCCAGACATAAAAAAACCAGCCTAGGCTGGTTTTTTTATGTCTGCATTATTTAAATAACTTATAAAGCGCGCATATTAACTTGTAAGCGACATGTCTTACGTCTGCTGTCTAAAGCATTATGACATGACAGTGCCTCAAAAAATTCCGCTTTTGAGCGACCATTTTTGCATAAACTGACGATGGCATTATCGTATAGTGGATGGCGTAACACATAGCTGTGATCAAAATTAGATTTAACACTTTTAACAGATTTTAATTGTTGAGCCCCGATGGTATTCATACTTAATACCGCATTTGGTGTTAACACTCGATTATAAAGTGACAACACATCATCAAACGTTACTTCACGTTCCGGCTCTCCGGTTGTGTGTTGAAAAACATCATCCAACACCCAGTCAAATTTTTCTTCAATATTGGCTAATGCTTCATACGCATCACCATGAATAACGGTGACATCTTTAGAGAGTTTGAAAAACCGCTTGGCAATTTTTATATGCAGCGCCTCACGCTCAACACAGGTGATGTTGCAATCAGGGAAAAAGTAACGCATCAAATGCACAACAGTGCCGCCACCTAAACCCAACACCAAAATATTACGCGGCGGGCGTTTTAAAAAGAATCCAGGTAATACCAATAAATCCCAAATCGCACCAGAAATAGGATGTGAAGGATTATATTGGCTATGCAGCACACCATTACTGTAAAGGCGTACACTGGCACCGGCAGTGCGTACTTCGTAGTGATCCTGTCCCTGTTGCTTGCTGTATATGACCGCCATTTGATGTCCTTATAAACGCTTAATCATTGGCAAGCGTGGCAGATTGGGCCATTTTTTCAGCAACTTTAGCAGCGGCTACAAATCCAAAACTTGCGGTGACCATGGTGGCGGCTCCAAACCCTCCAGAGCAATCCATTTTCACGGGGCCATCGGTAAAGCTTTTTTGCAAGCACACCGAACCATCAGATTGGGGGTATCGCAGC
Organism: Bermanella sp. WJH001; assembly: GCF_030070105.1. Lineage (NCBI taxonomy): Bacteria > Pseudomonadati > Pseudomonadota > Gammaproteobacteria > Oceanospirillales > Oceanospirillaceae > Bermanella > Bermanella sp. WJH001. The sequence continues at coordinate 42,549 of NZ_JASJOO010000004.1, forward strand.
TGTTCTGTGGAATACACCACATGAATGGAATAATTACGTTTAGTGTTACGGGAGTAACCATATTCACGGCGCAGAATAGTTCTTACTTTTTTCGCCAGCGGGTCGTTATGAGTTTTATTTAAATCCCCTATGGTAATTTTGGTCGGGTCTGTTTGACCACCAGCAGCCCCAGTCATCACCAACGGCACTTTATTGCGCCGACACCATACTGCCAATGCAGCTTTCACCTTTGGTGAGTCGATGGCATCCACCACATAATCCATACCACTCAGGTATTCATTCATATTAGCCGGGGTTAAAAAATCCATAATGGGCTTCACTACCAATTCAGGATTAATATCGGTTAAGCGTGCCGCTGTCGCATCCACTTTTAGCTGACCAACTGTGGATTTAAGCGTGTGTAATTGGCGATTTGTATTACTGATGCAGATGTCATCCATATCAATTAAATGAATTTCACCAAAGCCCGTACGGGCAAGGGCTTCGGCAGCCCAAGAGCCCACACCACCCACACCAATAACAGCAATTTTACTGCGCTGAAACACTTCTAGCGCCGACAGCCCATACAAACGAGCAATCCCGGCAAAACGATCTTGGTAACTCACATCTCTAACCCGTACTGTGCAAGGCGGGCATTATATCAGCCAATCTTAAAAGCCATAGGCTTTAGGCCCGATTATTAAGCCCCAAAGACCTTAATCTCCCTCTGCTAATAACAAAAAGTTACTAATAGTTAACACTAAACAAACATTTTAGAAGCCCGATATGTGGATAATGGCCAGCACTCATAAATCCAGTACATTTGAACCAGTTTGTTATTGCGAATCCCCGTTCATTCTCTAATATGTGAACTTCGGCCCTGAGCAAAACAACAATAACCCACAACTTAAGTCGTAATCGTGGCAGGTATGAACGAAAATCAATACATGAATATTTATTCGAATACAGAATGTCATTTGTCTGTATTGGGTGATCAGCCTTATCCCGCATTTGAATTGCGTAATATCGTTCGTTTTTTAGATCAGCATGAACCTCAATTCAGCGAAAAACTGCTCACCCATGTGGGCTTAAACAAACTAGATTTAGAACTGGCCTCCATTCCCGCATACAAGGTGTTAGCGGCAATGAAGCTTTGTGCCGAACAATTCGGGCCTATTTTAGGTGCCCGTATTGGCCAGACTTATGAAATTAAAGATTTAGGCGTATTTGGTTATGCCATTGCTTCCACCCAACGCTTAGAGCAAGCCATAGAAATGGAAGGCAAATACTACCCTTTGCTTGGCAACATTCTTAAAAGAAGCAACACCATTAAAGATCACCTGATGTTTGAAACCATGATTAATGTGCAAAACATTGATCAAGATGCGTTTTCTTTTTTTGTCGCCTTAGGTAATTCGGCTCGAATGCAAATTGCGCGTACTATTTTTGGCGAAGATTTATCCTATCACAGTGTATCGTTTACCTTTGAAGATGAAGCCCATCGCGCCGAATACGAAGCAATCTACGGTTGCCCTGTGGAGTTTAATGACAAACAAAATAGTTGGACCATTGAACGAATTCAGTTTTCTCGTGAACGCAAGCAACATCACTACACAGACATTAATGAATACCTGCCTTATTGCAATGAACTCATAGCCAGCCTTAAACAAGACAGCTCATTAGTGAATGAGATCCAGCAAATCTTAATTAGTTGCGCGGGGGATTACCCTGACATTGAAATGCTAGCCAGTGCCTTCAACGTCAGCTCTCGCACGTTACGCCGACAATTAGCCAATATCGGCACATCCTATCAAAAGATTTTAAATAAAGTTCGCTGCCAGTTATCCATCGAATATTTAACCCGCACTGAAATTTCGATCGAGGCAATCTCAAGCGTCATTGGTTTTAATGACGTGACTAATTTTCGTCATGCGTTTAAAAAATGGGTAGGACAAACCCCTAGTTATTACCGTAAAACCTATCAGAAAAAGCCTGCTCCCTTAAGCGTGTGACATTTGGCCAAACGGCCAAATATCACCTGCCTTAATGTCCGTTGTCTCATTACTCTTTATTTACGACAAAATCGTAAAATAGAGGGTAATAATGAAAATAACAAACCAACTAAAATTAGCGGCAGCGGTCGCCGCAGGCATGACCTTAATTGGTTGTGGCAGTAGTAGCAGTGACGACGGCATCAAAAAAGTCTTCAACTGTACTGACGATACAACCTCTGGTGCTCGTGTTATTTGTATTGGTGAAGCAGATGATCTATCTGACTCAAAAGTACAAACTGAATTAATGGATGCACTGCTTTCGTCAGAAACCGGCGATACCTTTGTTTTCCCACAAGGGCGCTATCAGCTTACTCAAACCATTGCCTTCCAAGGGAAAAACGGTGACAACGTTGACGTTGACAACCTAACCTTCAAAGGTGCTGGCATGGATAAAACCATTTTTGACGTATCGGGCGCGTCAGCGGATGGTTTTAAATTAGAAAACACAGACAACCTAGTGTTTGAAGACTTTGGTGTTTATGAATCTAACAACAACGCCATCAAAGTTATCGGTTCTGACGGTGTCATCATGCGCCGCGTAGCAACTGTTTGGGAAACCGATTACCAAGCCACTAACGGCGCTTACGGTTTATACCCAGTAGAATCAAGCAACATTCTTATTGAAGACTCGTTTGTAAAAGGCTCGGCAGATGCTGGTATTTATGTGGGTCAAAGCAGCAACATTGTTGTGCGTAACAACATTGCAGAAAAAAACGTAGCCGGTATTGAAATTGAAAACTCTAACTACGCCGATGTGTATAACAACATCGCTCGTGGTAACACAGGTGGTATTTTAGTATTTGATTTACCTATTGGTAACGGCAAGTACGGTTCGGATGTACGTGTTTTTGATAACATCATTGAAGCGAACAACGCACCAAACTTTGCAGCCGGCTGTACCGATGCTCAAGTAGCGGCTGACACATGTTTTGAAGGCGGCGTACACATCGTACCACCAGGTACCGGTGTGATTGTATTATCAACATCTAACGTTGAAATCTATGAAAATACCATCACTGATCACAAAACCATTGGTGTTGCGATTACGTCTTACATGATGCCTGATGATCGTGTGGCGGAAGCACCAAAACAAGATATTGGTGGTATAGATTTAGACCTTAGCGCTTATGGTCCTGACTCTCAAACAACTAGTACCGATGATGATGTTTACAAATATAGCGACCTTTCTAAGTTCGCAGATAAATATCTAGATGGCTGGAGCCCATTCGTAAACGGCATCAATATTCATGACAACACCATCACCGTTGCCGAAGGTGTTAATGCACCTGAAGGTAAATTGATTAATGATTTATTACTCGGCGTGGGTTCACTGCAATCAACTCTAGGTATTATTTCTGGTGATGAACGCACACAACTGCCAAGTATTTTTTATGATGGTGTGGGTGAATTGCTAGCGGTTACACCATACGGTGAAACATCCAATAGCATCATGGCAACCATTGCCGGTGGTATTGATGGCCTAGCTCAGCTGTTGGATGCAGGGACACTTGAATCTGACGGAGCACGTATCCCAAGTCTCGAACCATTTAGTGGTAGCCTTTACGGCACAGACGCTTCAAGCGTTTGTCAATCTGCCAACCTTGATGCAAATAATGCAGCGGTCAACGCCGCGGCAATTTATGCAACAACACCTTCTGCTGGTTTGTTCTCTGACAGCGGTACACCTTATTCAAAAGTCGAATTGGCGATTGGTGCATTGCAACAAGAAACCCCTGATACAGCAACGGCTATGGCGCTTGCCAACTCAATTTTAAATGACGACAGCATGACCTGTTCAGGTACTGCCTATAAAGGTAGCGCGAGCACGGCAACCATCAATGGTGTGGCCTATGGTTGTGGTTCTGATGATAACGGTGATTCTTGCTCACTGTAATCTGAGACTAAAGGAGGGCCATGCCCTCCTTCGATTTTTCGTTTAATAATTGAACTCGCCCATAAATTAAGGCTGTAGTATGAAACAAATAAAAACCTTATTAGCTTCAATGGCCCTTGTGGGCTTAGTTGGTTGTGGTGCTTCTGAATCAACCAACGAATTAACCATCCCAAAATATTCAGCACCCATTGATGCTGCCTGTAACGACAACGCGCAGGATGTAAACTGGGAAAAGCTCTTAGAAGCCAATGCCACAAAACTGTCTGAATATCGTTTATTTCAAAGTCAATGTAATCCGACTGCTAACCCCAATAGCCGAGGATTAGCATATGATTTATCGATTCCATTATTTACTGATTACGCCTCTAAATACCGTTTTGTATTTGTACCAGAAGGTGAAAAAGCCAGTTATGTTGAAGGTGAAGTCTTTGATTTTCCGGTGGGCTCTGTACTGGTTAAAACCTTTTCTATGCCGTCAGAAACCAGCAAAGATAGTCGCGGTTATGCCATTGAAAATGTAATCGAAACTCGACTACTGATTCGCAAACCAACTGGTTGGGTTGCCCGCGTATACGCATGGGACGACAACAAACTAGATGCCACAAAAATCACCAGCGGAAAATCCATCGCCACCGTGTTAGGTCACGGTGATGAAATTTTACAATTTGATTATGGTGTGCCGGCTCAAGGTCAATGCACAGAGTGCCATCAATACAATCCAGGTGGCGACAAAGATTTACAAATTTTTTCACCCATCGGACCAAAAGCCCGTTACTTAAATTCTACCTACGCCTATAGCACGGGTAATGAAAACCAAATAGAAAAATGGATAGCCGAAAGTTTACTTGATGGTGATACGGTTCCGCTTGCCAGTGACCGTGAACAAGCTAACGTGTTTAACGATTACGTAGATGTGGATAGCATTCCACCAAGTGAAGTAGAAGCCTACGCAAAAGAATGGCTTGATATTAACTGCGCCCATTGTCACCGAGTTGAAGGTGGCGCCAGCAACACCGCATTTAAATCGGCCCTAACGGCAAACTTCCAAGGTAAGTGTGAAGTTCCGGTATCGGGTGCGGGCACCGGCTCATTAATTATTTTGCCAGGCTCAGCTGAAAGCTCACTATTGTATCAGCGCTTGTACACCACTGACCCAGGTATGACAATGCCACCTATTGGACGCGCAACCATTCATACCGAAGGCACCGCTTTGGTAAAACGCTGGTTAGATAGTTTAACCGGCAGTTGTAACTAACCTAGTTGATAACAGGGGCTTCGGCCCCTTTTCTTATGAAATATATATTTTTTATTTTTTTTACCCTATCACTTGGAGCTTGCCAGTTATCGCAAGATAACCAGCCCAGTAATCCGATAATTGAATTATCCAACAGCCTTGGCCAAAACTCCGCCATGTGCCAGCACATTAGCAATGACATAAATACAGCCGCCATTGCATCTGAAAAGTGTAAATGGTTATCTGATTATGGATTATTTGAACAATTCACCTCTGCGCAAATCACACCTAGATCGAACGGCATTAAATACCAATTAAATTCTGAACTCTTTACCGACTTTGCTAAAAAAGATCGTTTTATATTTTTACCTGACAACACATCTATGACGTATCAAACCAACGAGATATTTGAATTCCCGTTAAACAGTGTCATCGTCAAAGTGTTTTCGTTACCTCAAGTCGATACAGCCAACATCATTGAAATACGTTTATTAATTAAACGAGCCACAGGTTGGATATTTTTACCCTATGTTTGGCTTGAAGAAAAACAAGACGCCTTTTTATACCAAAATGGTGTTCAAATAACGACAAGCGTTGTTGAGAACGAGCACACTCATCCCTTTGAGTACCACATTCCAAGTCACGCAAACTGCGGTGAATGCCATCAAATAAAAGATGCCAACGCAGACATTCATTTTCAACCCATAGGCCCGAAAGCTCACCACTTAAATAAACAAATTGAACATCACGGACAATATGTAAACCAGCTCAGTTTATGGCAACAACAAGGGTACTTAACCAACCTGCCCGATGATTTAAATCTAATTGATACTGCCCCAAATTGGAAAAATGAGAGTGCGAACCTACAAGATCGAGCGAAAGCCTATTTAGATATTAATTGCGCCCATTGCCATAATGAAAATGGCTCAGCGGCTCTGTCAGGATTACGCCTTGAGTACTGGCGTAAGAGTATCACCCATGCTCACGGTGTATGTAATTCAAGCCATGGCTGGCGTGGAGGCGGCTTTGATATATGGCCTGGTCGTGGCGAAATATCCAGTATTCCTATTCGTATGCGACACACAGATGCTAAAGATAGAATGCCTCCTATTGGTCGCTCACTGGTTGACGAGCAAGCAGCTCAACTCATAAGTGACTGGATTGATAGCATGCCTTTAGAAAACTGCGCGCAATAAGCAGAAAACTTAAATCATTGTTAATTGATAAATGTGATCTCTGGCCTTTTTTGTGTTTTTGGCCCATCATTTAGCCAAACAAAGATTTATGGATAGCCATGTTAGACCTGAACCAGATGTCCGTTTTTATTAAGGTGGTGCAAGAAGGCAGCTTTACCGCTGCAGCACGTAATCTTAGTATGCCAAAGTCTCGAGTGAGTCGTATGATCACCGACCTTGAAGACAAACTAAGTGTGAGACTACTAGAACGCACTACACGAGAAGTTCGCCCTACCGATATCGGCTTACAGTATTACGAGCAGTACAAACCTTTATTTGAAGAAATCGTCGATATCCACGAGCGTATTTCCGACAAACAAAAAGAGCCCAGTGGCCACTTACGCATTACCGCACCGGTGGGTTTTGCTATTGATATCATGGGTCGTTGGATGGCGGGATTCAAAAAAGAATACCCTATGATTGATATCGAATTAGTCTTTAATGATGGAGATGTTCACTTAATAAGAGACGGCTTTGACGTGGGCTTTGCCATTGGCAAACAAGAGGATTCCAGCTTGATTGCCCGTAAAATTGACGACACTGACCCTGTCATTTGTGCAAGCCCTGAATACATCAAACAATATGGGCCATTTAATCACCCAAACCAGTTAAACGACGTGCCATGGGTTGAGTTCGGATCTCGTAACGGCTATAGCCACAATGGCACGTTTATTAACAAACAAACAAACGAACGTATAGTCGTACAGAAACACGGCTCTGTTATTGTGAACCACCATGAAATACACAAGCAGCATTTAATCGCAGGACAAGGGGTGGGTATTACGTCAACCTTTATGACTTATAAAGAAGTTATTGATGGAAAACTAGAACCGATTTTAAGTGATTGGCAAGTTGAGCAAGAACCATTATTTTTGGTCTTCCCTAGTGGTAAACACCAACCTAAAAAAGTACGAAGCTTCATCGACTTTTTTATTAATGCCTCACAAGACTTAGAAGCGCTTATGAGTGAATGTGAAAGTTGTAATAAAACAGAGCAGTTACATCATATAAAAAAATACATGGACAACCATAGTGTATAAAAAAAAGCCGCATAGCGGCTTTTTTTACATATCATGAATGGTTAATGCGGCCCTAGATGTGCGAATCTTTTCTTGCTGTTCCATTTCTAGTAGGTTTTGAAAAACAGATTTCACCGCAGATGAAGATGCGTTTTCAACCATGCCTTCATAAAGCTCAATAAAATAATCATCTAACTTTAATGCCATCGCAATGACTTCATCCGTACTCATATGGTTAGTGATTTCAATACTTTCCAGTACTTCTGTGATGCTTTGATCTGGGGCATATTGAAACCAGCTATCTAATACAGCTTGCGACTTATCGTGTTCAAACTGATTGAGGCTTTTTTCTAGGTGAGCTTCATGCCGTTGTAAATAATCCAGCAGCATTTTAACCCGTTCTTGAGTTTGATCCTGACTGATCTCTTGATACAACTTGCTTATTTGTTGATGTAACTTGCGGCTGTAATCAACCACGTCTTTGACAGTTTTATAGTACATACGCCATAACCCCTTTCATAATACATAAAGTATAGACAGGTTTTGAGGGTTAACTGCACAAATATTAACCGGCCTTATAAGCCATGGTGATAAATATGGATTTGTTTATGTTCATCAAAGCCACCAATATTGGGCACAGTTTCACTATCTAAGCTCGCCACCGGCCCATATTGACTGAGCTTAGTCTGAGCCTGACTTTCCGCCCAGATAACAGACGTTTCTTGTGTAAACAAAATACTCGCAAGGCCATGGTTTCTTGGGTCATATAAAACATCCCCCACAAGAATCAAATCAATTGCTTCGATTTCATCTAAAGACTTCGCGGTTAAAACAGTTTGGTTATTAAGCGTCGCATTTTCCTCACATGCCTCTAAAGCTGCTTGGTCGATGTCCACCACCCAAGCTTGCTTGGCACCAGCTTTCAAAGCCGCCAATGCCACAATCCCACTACCGGCACCAAAATCTGCAATCACTTTATCTTTTACAAGGTGAGGATTTTCCAACACATAATTTGCAAGTGCTCGACCACTTGACCAAACAAAAGCCCAATATGGCATGTTGCTCCATATGGCTTCAATTTGTGCAGGACTAAAGTTTTGATCAACAGGCGGCACCATTAACCATAAACGTAAATCCACGTCGTTAATTAATTGCGGGGTAATTTCGCTATTAAAAAGACGTTTTACTTGTTGTCGTAGTGAATCAATCTTTGTCATTAGTAATATTTTTTTTGAAAGGCTAATACTTTTTCAACATAACGGCGCGCTTCATGACTCGGCTGATGCTTACGCAAACGCCACAGTACTTCATCCACACTTAAATTGTTAATACGCTGAATAGCTTGTTTTCGATTATGGTGAAAGGTTTTAAATACATTACCCGCGCCGCTATTGTAAGCACTTATGATGCAGTACAACTGACTCGTTGGGTTTTCAATTTTTGATAAATAGTTATCGCGTAATATTTTTAAATAGGCACTGCCTACGGTGATATTATTTTGCGCATTGAATAAGTAATCACGAGTTGGCTGGCCGGATTTATTTAATATTTTTTGAAATACATCCGCACCCGCGGTTGATGGAATTATTTGCATCAAGCCATAGGCATTTGCGTGGCTAACTGCAAAGGGGTTAAAGCCACTTTCAGTTTCAATAATGGCCAATATCAATGACTCGGGTAAATTAAAACGATTACTGGCCTGTGATACCCAGCCTTTGACATTATTTGCCGCTACCTGTGTATGGTTACTGACCATGTTGATGTTTACCGCATAGCGAATCCCTTGAGTGGTTTGGGAAATACTTAATGAGTTTTCAATTAAGTATTGTGCAAACTGTTGTGCACGCCATTCATAAGCAATACTTTGGCCTTGCTGATCCAGTACTTGTCCTAATAAAAAAGGTTTACCAGTGGCTGTGATTTTACGAGCTGAAAATAAATCCACTTGGGCTGGGTCATCTGGAGTCAATAGTGTGGTCACAATGGCATTCGCTAACTGCTTTTTAGGCTCACTGATCGCTAATGTTTCTACTGTTAAAATGCCTTGATCAAAGTCGACCGTTGCGCGGCTCAAATAATCATCTAGGTACTTAACGTATGCTTTTTGCGAAGCGAAGCTGGCTTGCTCTCCCCAGTGTTGATTCACCTGATCATTAAAAAATGCATATTCTAACAGCAGCGCCTGCACGTCATCGGGTAACACTGCAAAATTTTCAGGCAATACACTGCCATTGGCGCACACGTCAAAAGTGAAGCTTAAACAAATAAGGGGAAATAAAGATCGTTTGATTTTGTTGAGTAAGAACCGCATACACTAGCTCCAGACTTTTCAAACCTTTATACCATAAAAAAACCCTAGGGACTGCCTAGGGTTTTTAGGGTTCAAAGAAGTTTGGCTAAATTAGCGAGCTTCACGACGCAATGCAGATGAACTGAAATCACGACGGCCAAACTCAACATTCATATTGATTGGTGAGCGCTCGTTATCCAACCCTTCAGCAAAATAACGACCATCTTCAAGGTCATAGGTGACTTCTAAGGTTGAATACACCATAGGCACTTCATAATAGTTAATAGTATGCGCTTCGGTAACTTGTACCAGTTTGCCGTCTGCGTTGTATTCTTCAGCTAACACAATCTGCCAAGTATCTTCGTCAAAATAGTAACGACGCTTGGTGTAGATATGATTCATACCAGTACGTAAGGTAGCCTCAACCACCCATACACGGTGTGGCTCATAACGCACTAGGTTTGGATTGATAAAGTCTTTTTTGGCAATATCTGAAATACGCAAATTACCCGCATGTAATTTATACGCGTTATACGGGATGTATTTCTCTTGCTTACCTAATAACGTCCAATCGTATAAGTTGGGTGCACCGTTAAACATATCAACTTGGTCAATGGTACGGATACCATTACTGTCGATATCTGCCGTGTCATATGATAAATCCGGTGTACGACGTACACGACGCTGACCAGGCATGTAGATCCAAGATTTACGTGGTGAACGCACTTGGTCTAAGGTTTCGTGTACTAACGTCATTTGGCCAGACATTTTTGCGGGCGCTAATGTTTTACGCTTAAGGTAAAAAATCTTGTTATCAATTTCAGGCAAGGTAATACCTGGCTCTGAATAAGCGAAATAGTATTCATATTCACGGGTAGTAATGCCCTGATCGCCTGACTGTGTTGTATTTAACGTCGAGGAAACATACTCCCAGCTTAAACCACGATAGCGCAGGGTATGGTTCCAAAGAACCTCTGCACCATCTTTAGGAATGGGGAACGGGCTTGCCATAATCGTATCGGTTACACCGGTACCATAGGGTTGCAGTTCTGCCGATGTCGCATTTTTCTTAACAGCGTCATATACAAACTGAGGATAAGCCGCACTACGGTGACTTGGATAAACATTAATAGAGTATTGAGGGTGACGCTTTAACAACTCAATTTGGCCTTGCGTTAACTGGTCTTTATATTTCTGCCAGTTGCCAGCATTGATCGTATGCAGAACTCGATCTTTCGCGTAAGGGTTTGGATGAAACTGACCTTCTTCATAACCTGCAATCGGCTGAGTGATCCCCCCTTTCCAAGCAGGAATACTGCCAGATGCATTACCAGCCTTTTCGGCACCCATTGGGGTTAAATCAGCCCCTAATCGAGCAGCTTGCTGCGGCGTAACTTTTGCCCAAACCGACGAGGCGGTTAAAACACTGACTAAAAAAACGGATAAGCTAATAGCGCGGTTCACATTCGCTCCTTTTTATATTTATGCCGGTCAGACCATGCTGGTTTGAAAAGGCCTTATGCTTTATACGGTGGCGGACTTTATCACAAATAACACTTAAGAATTAGACTTTTAGCGCAATTTCAAAGCATGAATCGATAAATTATTAAGTGCACCATGGTACCAAGAAGGTAAGCGAACACTCACTCCTTATGGAGCTTAATTCAAATCAGGCTCAATAAATAAAGTGCTCTGTGCCACTTGCTCGGCACACAACTCTCCGGCGATTAGTTTAATGATAGCAAAAGATAATTCCGCCGCTGTGGCAGGACCTTGACTGGTAAGAATGTGACGATCCTGAACGACCTTATCCGCTAAATAATGGGGCAATTCATTCATAAACTCAGGATAACAAGTGGCGTGATAGCCATTTAATAACTGCCACTTTTGTAAGACTAATGCTGGCGAAGCACAAATAGCGGCAATTAACTGCCGCCTTTCGTGGCGCATGACCAGCAGTTTTCGTGCAGTGTCATTTTGAGCAATATTATTAGCGCCCTTTACCCCACCGGGTAAGACCACTACATCAAACTCATCCGTTGAGGGTATGTCGTCGATGAGGGCATCCGCTGTCAGCTGAAGGCCACGGGCGGCAGTGACCTGTAAATGATCGACACTGGCCAGTGTGACCTTGATGCCCGCTCGTACCAATAAATTTGTAATGGTCACGGTTTCGATTTCTTCACTGCCTTGAGCAATAATAATCAATGCTTTCATAATGCCCTGCCGAGCGAGTTAAACATGTGAAAAAACACGATAAAAATTTTGCGTGCTAGTTTGGATTACCTGCTCAACGGTTTGATGCTTCAGGCGAGCAATGTGTTGTGCAATCAAAGGAATATTCAAGGGTGTATTCACTTGCCCTTGGGCAAACGACGGCGCCATATCTGGACTATCCGTTTCTAATGTATAGGCGTCATCGGGTAGCTGCGCCACCATTTTGTGCATCGCCTTAGCTCGATCATAGGTCAACGCACCACCTAACCCCAAAACAAAACCCAAATCTATGTAGCGTTTAGCTTGCTGCAGACTGCCCGAAAACCCGTGAATAAACCCTCCACCGGTAAAAGCGGCATGTTTTACCTTGCTGGCTAATTGGTCGTGTGCTTTTCGACAGTGAATCACTAGGGGTAATCTATGTTGTTTCGCAAGCTCCAGTTGCTGATCAAACAAGTGGATTTGTTGCTTAAAAGAGCTTTCAGGCAACATAAAATCTAAACCAAACTCCCCTAATGCATCCGGTTTGTAGTCAATTAGGGCTTGATTCAAAACATCCAAATGGCTCATCTGGTGTTCTGCTATAAAATACGGGTGCAACCCCAATGCAAACTTAACTAAATTAGGATAAGCATGTTTAAGTGCCACAACTCGCTGAAAATGCTCAACCTGAGTCGCTGGAATCAAAACCGCTTCACACTGATTATCAATTAAGCATTGAAACAACGATGCTTGATCAAAGTCCGGAAAATCCAAGTGACAATGACTGTCAATCCAAGCCATATTTTTTATGTAGCCTCATCAACCAAAATATCTGCAGGTGCGTATATAAAGTAACATACTTGAAGTTTAACCCTTTGGAACTATGTTCTATACATGGACCAAGTAAAAAAGCTAAAGTTAGCTTTAGGATTGGTCGATAGTATTAATAGCATATTCAACATCCTGAAAAGGATATTGTTATTGATATTGAGGGATTAGGCAGGGTTCTTGCTTCATTTAACTGAAGTCAATAATTAGCCGATCCTAGGGCGCCCGAGGAGGTAAGCCATGGATATCAGCAAACAAGAATTACGTGATCAAATCATTCATCCCACGCTTGAGTATCTGGGTAAAGCAGGTACCGCAGTTGAAAACTTATTGGTGGCCATTGTCACTCAAAAGCAACTGACCCATGATTCCAAACACTATAACCACAAAGGACTGGGTCCTTATGGAATTGATACATCAACCCATCAAATTGTTTGGGACAAATATTTGGCATTCCACCCTGATCTTGCCAGTCGAATCCGAGGTCTCGCCTCGCAAAGAGCGTTCTTAGAAGACCCGCACAGTGAGCTGGCAACAAATCTATGTTATGCCACCGCGATTGCTTGGGTGCTTTATATTTTACACCCACAAGAACTTGCCCACTGCGTTGCTTAAACAAAGCAAAATTGATTCGGTGCATCTACTTTATAGATCGCACTGAATCACCCTAACCCAGAGCAGATACTTAACAAACAATGCTTACCTTTTAGCCATCGACTAATTATAATCGCCGTTTTTGCGAGAATATTTTGCCTAACCACTCAGGTTTTCAGTTTAAGCAATTTAGTGTTGCTCAAGATCAATGCGCAATGAAAGTCAGCTTAGATGCTTGTTTATTTGGAGCGGTATGTGATGTGGATGGAGCACAACGCATTCTCGATATCGGCACAGGTACAGGCCTTTTATCACTCATGGTTGCCCAACGCTGCAATGCTCATATTGATGCCGTAGAGTTAGACAATTGTGCAGCCAAGCAAGCACGTCAAAACGTGGGTTTAAGCCCCTTTAGTAGTCGCATTCATATTCATCACAAAAGCATCCAGCAATTTACGGTGCAAAACAATCAAACAAAATATGACCGAATTATTTGTAACCCACCTTTTTTTAGCCAGCATTTAATAAGCCAAAACACACAACGTAACTTAGCTCGGCATAATGACAGCTTAAGCTTCAAAGAACTGTGCCAAAGCATTAGTGTGTTAATGGATGAACAAGGGGAAGCTTGGCTATTATTGCCTCAGCATGAGCAAATTCACTTCCATGATCATGCCAATGACATTGGCCTGCATTTAACTCAACGTTTCAATATTTTCTCGCGTGAAAACAAACCCAGTAAATTGGGTATTTGGGTATACAAAAAACAGCATCAGGACATAACAGAAAAAAGCCTTACTATTTATCAGCCTAATAGCCAACAGTACACACAAGAATTTTCGAACTTATTGGCTGACTATTATTTAAAACTGTGAACTGGTAGACTCGCAAGACACTTTTGAGGGCACGTTATGCGCATTGTATTTAGTAGTCTTTTAATTTTATTATTATTCACAAGTTTTCTAATTGGCTTTTTTCTGCCGGTTTCTTATAAGGTAACGCTCAGCGATTCAAGCCACTACACATTCAATGGAAAACTGCCTGATTTTTCCACTTACACAGATGTGAAACAAAAAAAAGAAGATTTTTTTGCTTTTTTACTGCCAAGAGTAAAACACGCTAACGACAATATTTTGCGAGAACGTCGTCAAGTATTTGAGCTGCAATCAAGCCTGCCAAACTTAACGAGTAATGAGACAAAAGTTTTATTAAAACTCAAAGAAAAATACGAAGTCGACCTGACAAACCATAACGACATTATTGATGAACTTATTATACGTGTTGATATTATCCCTGCTTCACTGGCACTGGCTCAAGCGGCTAACGAATCTGCCTGGGGAACATCGCGTTTTGCTGAAGAAGGTAATAACTTATTTGGGCAATGGTGTTATGTTGAAGGCTGCGGCATTATTCCTAACCAACGTACAGACAGCAAACGCCATGAAGTGGCAAAATTTGATAGCATTCTAGATTCTATCGAAAGCTACATGCGCAATTTAAATTCACAATATTCCTATAAAAAGTTACGTACCTTGCGTGCACAAGCACGTGCTGATGAAGACATCATTACCGGGCTAAACCTAGCGAATGGGCTTTGGAGTTACAGCATTCGAAGAGAAGCGTACGTTGACGAAATTCAACTCATGATTAAACAAAATGAATTGCATCAATATAATCGTGACACCACAACGCTTCGCTAATCTTGAATAAAATGCCAGGCAATAAATCGACTGACTTTATTGCCTTGAGCCATTTCTATCACATCAAACTTAGCCGATGCTTTTTTCAAAAGCTGAATAATGGGTGCTAATGTTTCTTTTTTAGATACTAAACAAGTAAAACAGCCTACCTGCTTAGAAAACAATTTTGATTCTCTGATCATATTTTTAATGAAGCGTTTTTCACCACCTTCACACCATAACTCATTACTCTGGCCAGCAAAGTTTAAGCTTTCATCTTGAGATACCGCTTTCACATTTGAAGCTCGCTTTTGTTTATTGCGACTCAAGTTTTTATTTTTGCGCACACTGCCTTTAAGTGCTGCTTGTTCGGACTCATGAAAAGGCGGATTACAGATTGTTACATCGAAATAATCTTCTTTTTGAATTATGCCTTTAAAAATATGTTCATTTGAATGCTGTTTTCTTAAAGAAATAGCCATATCTAATGAAGCATTTTTATTAATGTTTTCTTGAGCACTGATTAATGCCCCGTCATCAATATCACTGGCAATGACATTCCAACCAAAAGCACGACTTGCAAGCAGTGGATAAATGACATTTGCACCGGTACCAATATCCAAAGCAGTTACTGTTTTAGGCGTTTTTTTGTTAACTGAAAAGTAATGATGCTGAACAAGGTAATCTTGTAAGTGGTGTAAATAATCCACTCTTCCAGGAATTGGCGGACATAAATATCCATCCGGTATATCCCAATCAAGTAAACCATACTCAAGTTTTAATAATGCTTTATTGAGTAATTTAACCGCATTGTTATCGGAAAAATTAATGGTTAAACGATCATACTTATTATGAATTAAATAAGGAGCTAGCTCAGGCAATGCCTGAGCTAGGGCTTGCATATCATAACCATTGTTATGGGGGTTATTTGAATGCATTAAATGAACGAAACTCCAGTACCGCCAAGCCCACAATAACCATTAGGATTTTTGTGCAAGTATTGTTGATGTTCATCTTCAGCAAAATAAAACTCACGGGCCTTACTGATCTCAGTCGTAATGGCAGGAAAACCCGCTTTTTCCAAATTAGTTTGGTACATTTTTTTACTTTTTTCAGCAAACATTTTTTGCATATCGTCTTCCCAAAATATAGCCGAGCGATATTGCGTACCTTTATCGTTCCCTTGTGCCATACCTTGAGTAGGATCATGACTTAACCAAAAGGCTTCAAGTAACGTCCAGTAATCGGTCATTTCTTGGTTAAATACCACCATCACGGTTTCAGTATGACCAGTATACCCAGAGCATACTTCTTGATAGGTTGGGTTTTTAGTAAAGCCACCCATGTAGCCAACCGCGGTGCAATAAACACCCGGTAACTGCCAGAATAAACGTTCAGCTCCCCAAAAACAGCCAACCGCAAAAAATGCTTTTTTAGCATGATTTGGCCAAGGGCCTTCTAAACTGCGACCATTTACCGCATGTTTATTTAAGATTGGCATTTTTTCGCTGCGACCAGGTAACGCCTGATCTTTTGTAATCATGTTTTGCATACCCATGAATATCACCTATTAAAATAATGAAAACTGTGAATCATCTTCTGGTAACGGCTTATCAGCGTTGACCTTTGGGTTCGATTCTATTTGCCATAACCGCTCTCGCAAGCCACTGGCTCGCTGAACTTTACGCTTCAACGCTTGTTGAATAACCCCACTCTTACCTATACAGGTTAGCTGTTTTTTAGCACGAGTGATGCCGGTATAAATCAACTCTTTTGTCAGCACCTGTGTATTATGCTCAGGCAACACAACCGCACAATGTTCAAATTCTGAACCCTGACTTTTATGCACTGTCATTGCAAAAACCGTTTCATGGGCAGGTAGTCGAGAAGGCTGCAGCCAACGAACTTGCTGATCTGTACCGATGAAAACCACTTTTGCTCTGACCTTACCGTCATCGCCTAATTGGGGCAGCACTAAGCCAATATCGCCATTATACAGATTTAACCCATAATCGTTCTGCATAATCATCACCGGCCGACCAAAATACCAGGTCTGATTGGCTTCAATAATGCCCTTTCGCTTTAAGCGCGCCTCAATCACTTCATTTAAACCTGCAACACCTAAACGCCCTTCCCGTATAGCACATAATATTTGAAAACGATTAAACTGCAGGTGCACCTCACGGGCCTGCTCATCATTGAGCCCTTTATTTTGCGATAGCTTGTAAATAGTTTGAATGTATTCACTGTAGTGATCAGACCCAGTTGTAATAAACTGCTGGAAGTTGTCTTCGGTTAACTCACTTAAATGAAGATCACTAAAGCCCTGCTGAACGACATTTTGCCAGCCATTAAAATCTCCGCTGTTAGCCGCAACCGATAAATGACCGATGCCGCTTTTAGCATCAAAACGATAGCTTTTACGTAAGTGACATATATGGTCTCTTAATGGTGAGCCAGTGGTTTCAATGTGTGCAGTGAGATCCATTTTGGTTAATGTACTTAATGTTTGTGCCATATTGGCTGAATAACCATGTTGTATTTCGCTATCACAAATATCGGCAAGCACACTGCCCGCTTCAACCGACGCCAGCTGGTCTTTATCGCCTAACAAAATCAGTTGCGCATGCTCTGGTAATGCATCTAATAACTTGGCCATTAAGGGCAAGTCCACCATGGATGCCTCGTCCACAATTAAGACATCAACATGCAGTGGATTAAAGCCGTTATATTTGAATGCCCCTTTGCCATCTGATTTTAATAATCGATGCACGGTACTGGCTTGCTCTGGAATAAAATTTTTAAGTGAGTCATCCACTGCTAACGCTTGCTTAGCTGAACTGATGGATTCAGTCAAACGCATGGCGGCCTTACCGGTTGGTGCCACTAATTTAATGATGGGGTGCGAATGTTGCTGGGTTTGATATAACTGAATCAACAACGCCAATAAGCGAATAACGGTGGTGGTTTTGCCCGTACCAGGGCCGCCACTAATCACACAGAACCCTTGTGTCGCGGCCATACACGCAGCTAATGCTTGCCAGTTAATGTCATTGCTATCAGGGTTTAACTCAAATAACTGCCTGATAAAATCTTGCTCAGTGGTTAAGTCCCAATTTTTTGGCTTGAGTTTTTGACGAATAGCCAGCTCTAGTTGCTTTTCGTATAACCAATATCGCTGTAAATATAAACGCTCGCCATCTAACACTAGCGGACACTGGGCATTTTCAACATATTGGTCTGAATCACGAATCATCACCACATTACTGGCGGCCAACGCTTGTTTCATCCAGTGTAATTCACTTGCCGTTAAATATTCATGGGGCTGCGAAAAATCCAAACACACATGACCACGACCAAGATGTGCACTTAAACTAAAACCAATAATTGCCAATGCACCATTGTCAGGTTCTAATTCTTGTAAAAACTGCGCAAATTGTTGATCTAATAAACGAATATCATGATCTTCTAAACGAAGTAAATATTGTGACAAGGTAATCATAGTAAACTTCCTTGCTCAGGTTCAGATGCGTTATTCGCCATTATCACGCTTAATGATTCACCTTTTATGAGCCGGTCCAAGCTTAATATAAGTTGTTTATCTGGTTTATTATAAAACTGCCCGGTTTCACTATTGGTGGCATTAAGGCCTCGTAAAAACAAATAATAACCACCACCAATATGTCGGTCATAATCGTAATCAGGTAAACGTAAGGCCAGTAGGCGATGCAAAGCCAGAGTATAAATCACCATTTGCACATCATACCTATGCTCGCCCATGGCTTGCTCCATTGCCTCTAAACCATAGTTAGTATAATCGTCACCTAAATGATTAGATTTGTAATCTAAAATAAAAAATTGCCCACCCCACTCAAATGTCAAATCAATAAAGCCTTTGAGCATGCCCTTTAATTGCAAGAAATCCAGATCATGGGTCTTGGAATTAAGACAAGGGTAAGTATTTAATAATTGATTAAAATCACGGGCATTTAACCTTTCAACAGGAAAATAAAATTCCATCTCTACCTTTTTCATTTTCGCTGTTAACGCAGACAAACTCAGTGCGTTGTGAGAAAACGATTGATCATGATGAGTAAGCGGGGCATTTAAAATAATATGTAACCAGGGTTTTACAGCGTCAGCATAAAATAAATCAATGCCAAAACGGGTCAACAAGGATTCAATTAAGTCATCCAAGTTATCAGGCAAATCAGTGAAATCAATTTCTTCTAGTAAAGTATGCAAGAAATTACCAGCATGGGCCCCTCGGGGGAAGCTAAACTGCCCAGCCAGTAACGCTTGAGGATCTTGTGCTTTCACGTGAGTCTCAGAATCATCCTCCAAATCAAAACGCGGACTAACGGGTGCATGTAAATTTCGAACCAAACTTGAAAAGCTCGATAGCTGCCAATCTCTTCTAACTCGACCATTAAATACACGGGCATTTAATTCACTGGTATGACTGATCTCTTTGAATACAGTTTGAGTTGACAGTAATGGTGTTACCTCAAAAGCATCACAATGATCATTCACTAACTGCTGCAATTTGGGTAAGCGTGCTTGTGGCGCACTTTCAAATAATACATGTTGCAACGCACTTAAATGCACGTTGCTATCTAAGCGTTTATTGCCTGTGATTTCAGGAATAGTGACATAACATTTACTGGCTGCACGAGTTAAACCAACATAGAGTAAGCGTACCTCTTCCGCTAAACCTTCTTGAATTCGTTGCTCTTTGAAATCATCTGCAAGATCACACACCAACTGTTTGGCTTGCTCATCATAAAACAACTCATCACTGGACTCTTTGCCATCCCAGTTAAAGGGTAAAAATACCACTGGGTACTCTAAACCTTTCGATTTATGGATGGTGATAATTTGAACCAGATTCGCATCACTCTCTAACCGTAATTGCTGTTGTTCTGCACCATCTTTTGATTGCATAATTTGCTGAACAAACCAGGTCAACAGACCTTGCATTCCCTGCACTTGAGTGGAGCTGTGCTGTAACAATTCAGCAAGATGCATCATGTTTGTTAAGCGGCGTTCGCCATCAGCAAGGGTTAACCATGTATTTGGTAATTGACGGCTGTGAAGCCAATGCATCACCATAGCCATTACCCCTTGTTTTTGCCAAATCTCATGACACAAATACAGCTGTTCTAACTGGGCTTCCCAAGCATGTTCATCTTGATTAAAGCGTTTAAAATCCTCCAGTGATAATCCCCAAGCAGGGTGAGCAATGGCATTTCGATATTGGCGCTCACTAATACTGTGCACACCTTGTAATAAGGCAAGTAAAGCCTGTGCCTCTTCGCTTTCGAAAACACTTTCTTGGCCAACATATACGCAGCTAATTCCACGTAATCCCAAACTATTTTTGACCAGGGCCGCTTGCTGGCGATTACGTACTAAAACAGCCACATCACTTGCAACAATAGGATGTTCACCCACCTTTATGACTTGCTGCTGCCCGCCACTTAACAAAATACTAATTTGTTCTGCACAGCTTTCAGCACACACATGATTCAAACTGCTTTTATTTTGCATACTAGCTTCATCTACTAGTACCCAGCTTAAAGCAGGTTGAATGTCATCATTAATCACTAATGAATCAGCCGTGTCATTGGCTTTTACTTTTAAGAAGGGAATGCTCTCATCATAAATAAACGGATGGGCATGTTGGGTAAAAATCTCATTAACCGCTGACACCATATATTGTGTGGAGCGGTAATTGGTGTCCAGTGTGTACTGATGGTCTACCTGTTTCTTAGCTTCGATGTAGGTAAATATATCAGCCCCACGAAACTTATAAATCGCTTGCTTTGGGTCACCTATCATAAACAGAGCATGTTGTTGACGAATGCTTTGTTGTGCATAGATAGACTGGAATACTTGGTACTGTTCAGCATCTGTGTCTTGAAATTCATCCACCATGGCCACAGGATATTGCTGCCTTATTTGTTGCAGCAATGCTTCACGATTATGACCATTCAAAGCACCATTTACATGACTAAGTAAGTCATCGGTTGATAAGACTTGCTGCTGTTGTTTCAACTCATCTAAACGCAACCTAAGTGCAGCTAAATACTCGATGCGTAATTGACGAGTCTTCTGGGTTTTTGCATGTTCAAAACCATCTATACGGTCAATTAAACCCTGACACATTTCACTTAATGAATGCATCACCGCTTCGCCGCCTTTTTTTACACTCTTAGTTAACCCTTGTGGTGTAAATGCAGTTAAAGCATCTAAAATATCTTTTGTTTTAATGGTATAGGGACGCTCAAGATAGGCTTGAATAGTACCTACCCTTTTAGATACACCTTTGCCAAAAGTGCCATGTAAAAGAGGATGATTTAATATTTGCGCAATAAACCCTTCGCCGTCATTTAACCATGCATGGCTAAAGGACTGCTGCATGCTTTGCAATTTATCACTCGATTCATCAAAGTCTTCAACTATGCCCTTTTCACCAAAATGAAAATGAGCGTGTTTATAAATCAAAGAACGTAAATCTTTTAATAATTGCTCTGGTGTTTTCCATTGTGATAACACCAACTGCAACATAGCACCATTAAGAGGATAAACCTTGGCACGCCAAACATCTCTTACCGCCTGTTCAAGTAATTCTGATTCATCAAGTAATAATTCAAATTCACCATTGATTCCGCTTTCAACCGCATTTTGTCTTAGCAAACGCTGTGCAAATCCGTGAATCGTATAAATAGCCGCTAAGTCCATTAATTGTTGGGCGTCTTTTAATCTTTGTAATGCCGCTGGCACATCACCCATTTCAGCTAAAATATCATCAATTAATGGGTCATGTGATTGATGTTGCAATGCAAGATAGGCATTGCGTAAACGTGAGCGAATTCGACTGCGTAACTCTTCTGTGGCTGCGCGAGTGAATGTCACCACTAGAATATTTTCAGGACTTAATGGCTCACATTGATGCCCCAACACTAGACGTAAATACAAACTGGTTATGGTGTATGTTTTTCCGGTACCGGCACTGGCTTCAATGAGTGATACACCTTTAAGTGCAGTACGCGTGACATCTAATACTTGCATATCATTTGAGGTATTGAGTGTCATAGTTTTTCTACCTCAAGCAATGTTTGTTCAAACCAAATTGCAAAAACATCATGTGCATAATCAAAGGTATCCGCCGGTATATCGTCTAAATCACCAAAGCAGCGCCTTACATGTAAGTCATCACGTTCACCGGCCACTGCAAATGATCCAGTAGTGCCTTCAAAAACCGATCGAGCTTTATCTTGCTGAGATGATCGCGCACCTTTAGATAACGGCGCATGAAGCTGCCATGCTGTTTCAGGTAGAAATGCCAATGGCGCTTGATTACCCTGCATAAAAATTTGCATCAGGTTATTTAAATATTGCTTTGCAGTGTCTGCGGCCATAGGTAGCACATTGACTACAGCATCTTGGCAAATAAGACGTGTATGTTTTTGATACCGCATAGCAGACAAGCTGGCTTGCTCAAGTAACGCTTGTATCAAATGTTTTGCCTTAAATTTACTTGGGACTAAATGCAGATGGTATTGATCAAACACCTTATATTGCCAGCCTAGTAACCGAAGAAACCCCGTTTCAAATTGAGCGTTAATTTCTATAGGTGCGCTCTGAGCATAACGCTTATATGGTGCATACGCATTCAACATAGCTTGTAATTGCAACTCCAGGCCTTGCCAATGTTGCTGCCCTATCTCCCCAAATGCCAGCGTCCCCTCAACTGCACTTTTACTTGAATTCAAACCATATAGATGATCCTGCAGCAGGTGTTGTTTAATTTGAAATTGCGTTAAACCATCGAGTGCAAACGGCTCATCATCCTCGATATCCTCTGCATATTGATACAAGCTAATATCGAGATTTTGATTCAAATAAAAACGACATGGGTTTTGAAAAAACGCAATTAACTGCTCAAGTAAAATATCATTATGAATCAAGCTAGCTTGCACTGGCATAGGTTCTTTAGCTTGTGAAATTAAGCTTTCATCTTGACTCTCAATGGCCCCTAACCAATCTTGATTAAAACTAAAAAACGGCGAAGATGGTTGATAATAACTAGGATTAAAAGGCTGTAATGGATGCTGTTGTATTAAACCTGCTGATTCATCCGCTTGTGCAAGATAGTCAAGCAACTCAGCTAACACCACAGAGGGGGTCATGGCATCATCATTGTTTTGATTTTTACTTTTATAACTTAACCAAAGTGATTCACGTGCAGATAAAATGGCTTCTAAAAATAAATAGCGATCTTCATTTCGACGACTACGATCACCCAAGCGATGTTTAAAGCGCATTAAATCCAAACTATTAGGAATCACACTACGGGGATATTCACTGTCATTTAATCCTAATACAGCCACCACTTTAAAAGGAATGCTTCGCATGGGAAGTAACGTACAAAAGTTAACTTTACCCACCATAAAATGCTGCGAACCATTTGCTTTTTGTAAACGTGCTTTTAGACCATCAGCAAAAACGGTGTGCTCAATTTCTTGTTGAAAATTAACGGCCTGAATGCCAGTTACCCAGCTTTCAAGTGCGACATTGACATGCTCTAAAACACTCAACTCTTCATCGCTTGGGGCAAAAAATGTTTGTTGCCATTGATGGATAAAAGGCGTCCATTGTTGTGGCTGCCTTGCCTGTTTGGCTTGTTGTGAAAATTCGTGTAGATCATTCACAAACGCCATTAAAGGCCCAAGTAAGGCCGCGTCTAACCCTTCGACATTTTGCACCGGTACAATTCCAAACACACTATCGCTGGTTTGCATGGCATAACCCATAAGCAAACGCTTAAACCCGTACAACCAAGTATTTTGTTGCCAGTTGGGTAAACCCAATTGCTCACGACTTTGCCCATCAAACCCCCAACGCACACCTGCTTCAATTAGCCATTGCTTGAGCGTGGGTAAATCAGATTCAGATAATTGATAGGCACGATAAATAGCCGGAATTTCTAATAACGTTATGACATCACTAAATAGCAAGCGCGATTGAGGCAAACCCAGTAACAAAATAAAACCATTTAATATTGGGTGCTCAGCTTGTAATGGCCGATCTGATATAGAGTATGGAATACGCATATTCGAATCTTGGCTATTAAAAACCGCATCAATAAACGGCGCATAACTGGCCACATCAGGAATCATCACAACCACATCTTGTGGGGCCACATTTGTCTGCTCAAATACACTTAATAGATGATCATGCAGGACTTCAATTTCACGCATTGGGCTATGACAACCCACAATTTTTACACTGTCGTCCAGTGCTAATGGCTCACTTGGCTGTTGCAAATTTAAGATATGGTTTTGAATATTTTCTAACAGATTATCAGCGCCACTTTCAAAAAATAATGATTGCTCTTGAATATCGGGCACTTCCAACAACAAACGTTGAAAGTCCTGCCCTAACTTACCAAGAGATGCCAGCAGGTCGTTCCCGGCATCGGTCATGGGTAATTGCACGTTACGTGCTCTTAATCTGGCCTGTACGGTTTCACTCACCACATCCCCCCAATAAAACTGGCAAGGATTCGGCGTTAATAAATGCACATCCATTTTTTGCGAAAGCAATTGCAAGGCGTCTATTTGATGTTTTGGCAGGGTGGTAAAGCCAAAGAAAATCACACGATTAGGAAGGTCCTGTGAATTACTATTGGCCAACACCTGCATAAAGTCTGTCACCATATTGCCACGATGACGTTCGCACAAGCCTTTGTTTTTCACTTTTTCAATCAGGTAGTGCCATAAAATACCCTGCCAGCGTTGATCAGTAAGAGGCTCACCTTCTATCTCAAAAGCTTGGTTTTGCCACGTTTCAATCCAGTCTGGGCGGTAAACTAAATATTGGTCATATAAATCGGCAATGGTACTGGCTAAGCGATACTGCTTAAGTGCAGCGTGTGCATGGCTATCTTCGTCGCTGGTTGTTAAGTAGCTTTGTAATAATTGAAATTCATCTTGCGCCATTAAGCTTGTATCTTGCAGTGCTTCGACCACCAACCAAGTAAGGCTATCTTTGTTAAAGACACTTTCTTGCGCTAATTCGGGCATCAATTGACGCTGAATTTGCCAGAAGAATCGCGAGGGCATGGGAAACTCTAAATTGGCGGCTATGCCTAAACTATTCGCCAGCTGCATTTTTAACCAATGGGCCAAACCTGGGTTTTCAACCACAATGGTTTCATGCTCTAAAGGGCTCACATCTTGCTCTAACAATAAGGCCACAAGCTGTGCTAGCAACCGCTCTACTTTGTTAGATTGATACAAATACAGCATGAAAATGCGCCCAGATAATAAAAACAGCTATTTAAAAACAGATACTTACAAAACACCAGTAAAGCTCTGCAAAGTTAAAAAATTGAAACAACCTTGTTTGACATTCTACCAAGCTGAACCAAACTAATTACAAGTGCGCAAAAAGGAGCTGAATGTGTCTGATTGGCCTGATCAACTACCCGGTTTAAACCTTAAAAAAGCCCTCTCTCAATTAGGTGGCAAAAAAACCCTTTATGTACGCTTACTTGGCATGTTTGAGGCTAGCCATGTAGAAGATGGCAACCGAATTATTGAGGCAGCCAAACAAGAAGACTGGACCAGTGTGAATGAAATAAATCACGCATTAAAAGGCGTGACAGGCAATTTAGCCGCGGATGACTTGTTTGCGCTGTGCACTTCTATTGATCATAAGCTTAAAGATGGCAATCACGATATTGCACAAGAGCTTGCTGACATCCCCCAAGCCATGGAGACCCTGCTGAGCACGGTCAAACAGGCCAAAGACTTACCCACCGATTAACTTACGTTTTTTTGGAAGATAATCACGTCATTTCCAATCAATGTATAACTGAGCTGATGCTTTTGTGCGAGCCAGATAAAACACGCTTCACTAAAAAAGCACACATGAGTTAAGTCATTTTTATAATGCCACTTGGCAAACGCCTCAGGTGTTGTAACGCGTTTGGTCATCACAGCTAAATACCCGTTTGATTTGAGCATGCTTAGCCATTGCTTAAATACCTGTTGTGGCTGGTGTAGATGCTCAATCACTTCTGTTGATGTAATAGCGTCGTAATAATTTGGCTTTAATACAGATTGCTCAGGGTGATAGAAGTGATCAAAAACACTCACTTCCATCCCCTCTTCTTGCATCATGTTGGCCAGTAACGGGCCAGGCCCACAGCCAAAATCCAACACCTTTTGATTGACCGAAAGCCGCTCTTTAAGTGGTAACCATAACCGGTTTAAAAACTGCCTGTAGCCGTCGTCTTGCACATCATTTTCATGTTGATCATATTCGGCCTTTTCTTGAGCTGGCGTTAAATAAAACTCAGCAGGCACAAACACCAAATGACACTGCTGACAGCTCAAATATGCCCGTTTGCTTCGCCTGTTGTTATCTTGATGAAATAAGCGGTGATCGCGGCTTTCACATAAAGGGCATGCAACGTGTGAAAACATAAATTACGCCAAGGCCTTTTGGACAAACATCAGACGATCCTGACCAAAAAATACATCACCACCCACCTTGAAAGCCGGTACACCAAACAACCCTAACTCATGGGCATCGGTAACCGTTTGCTTGAGCCCGTCTTTAATATTGGCCTGTTGGCAACCTGCCAAAATATCATTTACATCAAAACCCAGGCGAATAAAGTGCTCTGCCACCGCTTGCTCGTTATTCACATCCAAACCATCTTGCCAAATAGCATTAAAGGTTTGCTCAACAAAATACGGGACTTTGTCCGCCTGTGTTTGCTGAATATACAGACAAGCTCTCAGCAAAAAGATGGTGTTAAACGGAAACTGTTTTGGCCAGCTCATCGGCACCTGATAATGGTCGGCCCATAAATGGCAATCACGATGAATCCATTTAGCTTTATTAGGGATAAACGCAGGTGATGGCATTTCTTGAGCTTGATGTAAGGCCCCTAGAAACACAGGTTTATAGTTAATATCCACATCATACGCAGCCAGCGCTTTTGGCAATTGTGTCATGGCAAGATAACTGTAAGGGCTGACAAAATCGAAGTAAAAATCCAAGGTTTTCGCCATATTTATATTCCTTATTTTTATTGGATGTGGAAGAGAAGGCCGCCTATGAAACCACAGCAAAGGTCAAAGCAGCAATGGCCCTGACAATCAGTTTAGCGAACAAAAAATAATTAAAGCCAAGCAAATAAGTCTGGGCCATTGGGTCAAAAACTGGTCATAAGCTGCCTATATCACCAAAACAAGAAACTCCCTGCGAACCATCCACTCATGCTTGTGTCTGAGATTTTATGATAAAAAACAACTGAATAGGGATTCATTTGGTACAAATGAACCAGTAATTTTTTTATTCAATGGACATAAGTGCCAGTAACACGTTGTTACATTAAAAAATCAGACTTGAGCACTTTGACAAAGGCTGTCTTTAGGCTAATCTGCTCACCTAAATTTTTTTGGCCGACACGGACCAAAACGGGATAAAAATAATAAAAAGCCCATGAATACGATATTTTCATATACAACATTGCTGCTGACAGGCGTTTTTGCTGTGAATCATCACGCCACGGCACAGTTGCAACCAATGGATGATGCTCAAATGGAGCAAACCGTCGGTCAAGCGTATATCGAAATGGACACTCGCCTAGTAGACGACAACAAAATCAGCCGCATCACATTTGGCCAAAGCGTTAAAATTCAAGCCAATGCAGACAGCCTAACCCTAGGCGCTGGCTATGATAATGGCGTCAATGTGGGCACCGACTTCAATGCCAATAACATTTCCCTAGGTTATATCGATACCGCCACCAACACCATTGTGCCATTTGAGTTCACCAACCCGTATTTTGAGTGGGCCGTAGACAACACGGCAACGGCTAGCAAAAACAACATGATGGGGTTTCGCATCGGTTTTGAAGACGCTAAAGGTGTATTACAAGGGGACTTCACTAATTTCAGCGGCAACATAGGCATGACCATCAACGGCAATGCCACAAGCTTATTCACTGGTGCTGGTGGTAGCGCCACCACCAACCGCGCTACCCATATTGGTGAAAGCACGGGTTCATGTAATGAGGGTGTTGACTGCGTATCCCTTGCCAACATTCAAAGCCTTGAAGTTGGTAACAGTGATGGCTCAGCAGGCACCGCGGATTTTTTCCTGTCTTTTCAAAAAAACACATTAAACTGGGGCGCAGGTCAAACCGCCAGCAAAGGCTTCTTTATGAATGTACCCACTAGCACCAATCTGAATGTTACCAATTCAGCGTCAAGTACTGGCCGCCTGGCCACTGAGTTCATTGACCGTGGCGTTGGCCGCTGGAATGTCGCCCCAACCCCTTAATTAGCACACCATTCATCTTTTCATGAAAACTCTGCGTTTCGCCTTTGCCCAAGCCTAGGTATAATGCCGCCTTTTATTTTAAACCACACCAACACTAGGATTATATCCATGGGTCAACGCACCGCTTTATATGATGCACATTTAGCCGCAGGCGCGAAAATTGTCGACTTTGGTGGCTGGGATATGCCGATTCACTACGGCTCTCAAATCCAAGAACACAATGTTGTACGTGAAGACGCTGGCATGTTTGACGTGAGTCACATGACGGTTGTAGACATCACTGGCCCAGACGCAACAGCATACCTTCAATACTTATTGGCCAATGATGTGGCCAAACTTAAAGCAGAAGGCAAGGCCCTATACAGTGGCATGTTGAATGAAAAAGGTGGCGTCATTGACGATTTAATCGTTTACCGCGCTGATGCCCTTGGTGGTTACCGCGTAGTGGTGAACTGTGCCACCCGTGAAAAAGACCTAGCCTGGATGAACCAACAAATTGCCAAATTTGACGCGCAATTAACCGAACACCCACAGCTGGCCATGATTGCAGTACAAGGCCCAGAAGCCATTGAAAAAGCGAAACAAGCCGCTAGCCCAGAGCAAGCAGCTGTGATTGAGCAGCTATCTATCTTCCAAGGTTTACCCTGCGCTGACTGGTTTATCGGTCGCACCGGATACACAGGTGAAGATGGTTTAGAAATCATGATTCCAGAAAAAGAAGCCGCGGCCTTTTGGGATGCCTTACTTAAAGTCGGTGTAAAACCGGCTGGCCTAGGTGCCCGTGATACGCTTCGCCTTGAAGCCGGTATGAACCTTTACGGCAACGATATGGATGAGACTATCTCTCCTTGGCAAGCCGGCATGGGTTGGACACTTGCCCTAAAGGACGACCGCGAATTTATTGGTAAAGCGGCACTATTAGCGGAAAAAGAAGCCGGTATTGAATACAAATTAGTGGGCCTAGTGCTTGAGACCCGTGGCGTCATGCGCAGTCATCAAAGTGTGATATTCACTACCAGCGACAAAAAAGGTGAAGTCACCTCTGGGACTTTCAGCCCAACCTTGCAGCTTTCAATTGCTATGGCACGCGTACCGACAGATGCAGGAACAGAGTGCGCAGTGGATATGCGTGGTAAGGCTGTCCCTGTTCGTATGGTGAATATGCCTTTTGTGCGTAATGGCAAAAAAGTTTACGAATAATTGATTCAGCAAGGGGTTTGCTGGTTTAGATACCCGCCACCCCCTTTTAAAAAAATTTATTCGGGCTAAACTAGCCCCATAATTAACACCCATTTAAGGAACACACCATGGCTCAAATCCCAGCCGAACTAAAATACGTCGCGTCACACGAGTGGATCCGTGACGAAGGCAATGGCATTGTGACTGTTGGTATTACTGATTTCGCCCAAGAACAACTAGGCGATGTGGTATTCGTAGAATTGCCAGAAGTCGGTAGCGAAGTAAACAAAGACGACTCTATTGCCGTAGTTGAGTCCGTTAAAGCCGCCAGCGATATTTACGCGCCGGTTTCTGGTGAGATCATCGAAATAAACGAAGAACTAGCTGACGAGCCAGAAAAAGCCAACAGCGAGCCATACGACGGCGCATGGTTCTTCAAGGTTAAGCTTTCTGAAGAAAGTGAACTAGAAGACCTGCTAACGGCTGAGCAGTATGCAGCCGAATGCGAATAAGCATTCCCTCTAAAAAAGCAGCTTAGGCTGCTTTTTTTTTGCCCCTAGCCTACACCTGCATTGTTTAATGCCTTCAGAATATTGGTCTAATATAAAATAGATGCGCCCAATTTGGCTGCTAACGGACTATTGATAGGCATATTTTGGCAAACTCAACCCCAGTGATTCAGCGATCACGCATCAAGATCATTATCGCCTTATGCATCATCGCGCTGATTTCAACGGCCTCAATGATCACCATGAGCCTGCTGCTCAAAGATCAAGAATACGACGCTAGTTTGGTTAACCAAGCTGGCCGCCAGCGCATGCTCTCTCAGCGTATTGCCCTTGGGGTTAATACTTTTATTACTCAGCTTAAAAGCGAGGGTAATGTTCAAGAGAATACCCGCAGTTTGATTCGAGAATCCGCCAATCTCATGCTAAACAGTCACCGCGGGCTGATGGCTTTAGATTATTCTGATGAGATTCAAGCGCTGTATTTTAATGGAGACCCCTCACTTAATGATGAAATCATCCATTACACACAAAGTGCGCTGGATATTCTAAACGCAAAAAATGTTGATCAACTAAAAGATAAGCAATTAAGCCAATTTGATATAGAAAATGTCAACTACCTTTTGTTTCGCTTAAACATCATTGTCAGTGCCTATGAAAATGAAGCTCAAGAGCATCTAACTAACAGCTTCAAAACCGAACTGATAATTTGGTTATTGGGTATTTTAGTTTTAGTTTTAGAATATTTATATATCTTCAATCCAACGCTTAAACTGATTCGTCGCACCATGTTCAATGAGGGTGTCAAACATCATCGAATGCAACTGGCAGCAGATAGTGCGAATTTAGGCATTTGGAAGTACAACCTATCAACCCAGACCTTGCATTGGGATAAAAAGATGTGGGAGATTTTTAATGAAAGCCTGCCACAAGAAAATACTAATTTGTTTGAATTATTTGAAAGTAAACTTCACCCTGATGACAAAAACAAAGTTCTAAATCTATTTAGTGATGCCATTCAAAATAAAAGAAACATGGATTTCACTTTCAGGATTATCACTAGCAGTAACACTGTAAAATACATTCATGTGCATTCAATCATTGAATACAATCATCTTCAAGAAGCCAGTCATATTGTTGGTACAAATCAAGATATTACCGATCAAAAGAATAAAGAATCCGCTCTAATTGAAGCCAAAGAAAAAGCTGAAATCGCCACTCGAATAAAAGGCGAGTTTCTGGCCAGCATGAGCCATGAAATACGCACACCGCTCAACGGTGTTATGGGCATGCTTGGACTATTAAAAAACACACCGTTAAATCATTTACAAAAACAAAGAATTACAATTGCTCTTTCAAGCGCACAGTCCTTGCTTGCTTTAATTAATGATATTTTGGATTTTTCTAAAATTGAAGCCAATAAAATGAATTTAGAAATCATAGATTTTGATTTAAACAATTTACTTGCAGAACTGGTGGATAACCTAGCTCAACTTGCTGAAAATAAAAACTTAGAATTAATCTTAGACACTAAAAATATAGAGACCACACGTGTCAAAGGTGACCCCAGTCGTATCCGTCAGTTACTCACCAACCTATTAGCAAACGCCATTAAATTTACAAACGAAGGTCACGTTGTGCTGACCGTTTCGCTAACACCCTATACAGAAAAAAACTGGCAGCTTAATTTCAGTGTAGAAGATACAGGCATCGGAATCCCAGAAGACAAACAAGGTAACTTATTTGATGCTTTTTCTCAGGTAGATGCATCGTATACACGAAAATACGGCGGCACAGGATTAGGCCTTGCTATTGTTAAACGCTTAGTGGTTGCAATGGGAGGTAATATTCAATTTAAAAGTAAACACAATCAAGGCAGTCGTTTTTACGGCAATATTTTAATTGAAAAGTCAGATAGTGGTGAAATTGTTGCTCCCAACTTTGATGTTAGCCAGCTTGAGATTTTAATTGTGGACGACAACCCAGTAAACTTAAGCATTCTAGCAGATCAGCTCACCCACTGGGGCATTCAAGTCACTCAAGCCAATTCTGGTAAACAAGCCATTATGATGTGTGAGAAACGCCTACTAAAAGGGCAAGCGTTATTTGATATTGCCATTTTAGATATGCAAATGCCCCATATGGATGGCGTTGAACTAGGAAAGCAGCTCAAGCAAGACACCCGTTTTAACGCTATGCATTTGGTCATGATGACATCCATGGTCATGGAAAATGACAATCAAATTATGGCGAGTATCGGTTTTAGCGCTCACTTTTCTAAACCCGTTAATACATCTGATTTATTTTTGGCATTAAGCGTGATTGGCGATAACGGCCAAGCATTACAACAAGCCTACCCGCTGATCACCCATGATTATTTAAATAGCTTAAAAATTACAGACACTTCATCCCAAATAAGCATTCAAGATTATCTAGCCCAGTCAAAAAATATTGAAATTTTAGTGGTTGAAGATAACCCCATAAATCAATTAGTGGCCACTGATTTACTTGAAGAACTCGGGTTCAAAGTGCATATCGCAGAAGATGGCATTGATGCACTGAGTCAGCTTAATGCACGCACCCAAATACCCTACTGTTTAATTTTAATGGACTGCCAAATGCCCAGAATGGATGGCTTTGAAACCACCCAGCAAATTCGCTCAGGCAAAGCCGGCACTATTCATATGCACACCCCCATCATAGCGGTTACCGCTAACACCATGAAAGGTGATCAAGAAAAATGCTTAAATGCGGGCATGAACGATTTCATTCCAAAACCCATCGAGCACACCTTGCTTGAACAGGTGCTATTGTCTTGGTTATTGGCCAACCCTCTGCCCAACTGACCCTTTGTTTCAATACACTGACCTACCTCAAGCGCCTTAATATCTGTTAACTTACAATACGCCTTTTTTAGATGATCACATTTTCTGTATGACTGAACTAAAACGCTCAATTGGTTACACCATGCTCACCCTTTATGGCCTTGGCACGATTTTAGGGGCAGGCATCTATGTGTTAGTGGGTAAAGTGGCCATTACTGCCGGCATCTATGCGCCTATCTCGTTTTTAGTCGCCGCTCTTTTAGCTGGTTTAAGTGGTTACAGTTATTGTGCGCTCAGTGCACGCTACCCCAAAAGTGCAGGTGAAGCGGTTTATATTCAGGCCGCCTTTGGCATTAAACAATTATCAAGCCTAGTGGGTTGGATGGTGATTTTAACCGGCATTGTCAGTGCTGCCACGATCACCAATGGCTTTGTGGGTTATTTGCAAGTTTTTATCGACATCCCTGATTTTTGGGCCATGACCATTTTACTTTTGGCCATGACCTTTTTAGCCATTTGGGGCGTCAGTGAATCGGTGATGGTCACCGCCATTACAACCGTAATGGGCATAGCGGGCCTTGTGATGATTTTAGTATTCAGTGCCCCTGCCTTTTTAACACTGCCAGAACGCTTGCCAGAACTGACCCCGCCCATCAATGACAGCGGCATTTGGTTTGGTATTTTGCTAGGGGCGTTTTTGGCTTTTTATGCCTTTATTGGTTTTGAAGACATGGTCAACATGGCAGAAGAGGTGAAAGACCCCACCAAAACCCTGCCTAAAGCCATCATCAGTGCCATCATCATTAGCAGCCTTTTTTATTACGCCATTGCTCTAGCGGCAGTTTTACAATTACCGGTTGCAACCTTGATCGCCAGTAAAGCGCCCATGGCTGACATCATGCAGCAGCACAGTGAACAAGCCGCTTGGTTTATCAGCCTGATTTCTTTAGCCGCCGTGGTCAATGGCGCTTTGGTGCAAATCATCATGGGCTCTCGGGTGCTCTATGGTATGGGCAAACAAGGCATGGCCCCTGCTTGGCTATCTACCCTTCACACCACACGTAAAACCCCGTATATCGCCACGCTCTTATTAGGGTTTATTGTCTGGTTACTCGCCACCAACCTTAACTTAACCACCTTGGCCAAGGTCACCAGCTTCATTATTTTGGTGGTATTTTTAATGGTAAACATTGCCCTTATTAAGCTCCTACGAGATCCTGCCCCACAAGATGCCGCCCCGGTAAAAATATGGGTGCCATATTTAGGCGCAATCATGTGTTTTGGGTTCTTGGCTATCCAGCTTTACCAGCTACTTTCTGGTGCAAATATAGCCACTCATTAAAAAAGCGCTTAAAAAATTGCACGCCATTCACGCCAACATGAGCCAGTTTTGCAAACGCACGCAAACACCATGATTTGGCACCAATGCCACTGACAAGCCCTAGCCCCACTGATACAATCCGCGCAATTATTTTCAAGCTGATTTCTGCCTCGGCCCAGCCTTGGCAGCACACTGACCAAAAGGCACACTCATGGCGACACAGTCACACTCTAGTCTAAGCGAACTTGAAAACCGCAATGAATTTCTTGGCCGTCACTTAAGCCTAAACGTAGCGGACATCAATGCGATGTTAAGCGAAGTTGGTGCTGAGTCTTTAGACGACCTAACGGCGCAGATCGTGCCTAAGTCGATTCTGCGCGAGCCATTTTTACAAATGGACGACGCCATCCCAGAAGCCGAGGCTCTGGCCAACCTAAAAGCCCTTGCTGACCAAAACAAGGTTTACAAGAGCTTCATTGGCATGGGTTACCACGACACTCGCCTACCTAACGTGATTACCCGTAACGTGTTAGAAAACCCAGGTTGGTACACAGCTTACACCCCATACCAGCCAGAAATTGCCCAAGGTCGTTTAGAAGCCTTATTAAACTACCAGCAAATGATCATCGATCTAACGGGCATGGAGCTGGCGAACGCGTCATTGCTAGACGAAGCCACCGCAGCAGCCGAAGCCATGGCGTTAATCAAACGCCAAGTGCGCAAAAATAAATCCAACGTATTTTTTGTGGACGAGCTATGTTTGCCACAAACCATTGACGTATTAAAAACCCGTGCCGACGGTTTTGGTTGGGAGCTGCACATTGGCCCAGTAGAAACCGCAGCCGAAGTTGAATGTTTTGGTGCCCTGCTGCAATACCCAGCCGTCGACGGCAACATCAATGACTTTGCTGAACTCATTGAACAACTTCACGCCAACAACGCAATGGTGGCCATGGCCACTGACCTGATGGCATTGGCTCTATTAAAATCACCAGGTGAACTGGGTGCCGACATTGCCCTTGGTAACAGCCAGCGCTTTGGTGTACCTATGGGTTTTGGTGGTCCACACGCTGCATTCTTTGCCACCAAAGACGAATTCAAACGTGCTATTCCTGGTCGTTTAATTGGTGTATCCATTGATGCCAGCGGTAATCGCGCATTGCGCATGGCACTACAAACCCGTGAGCAACATATCCGTCGTGAAAAAGCCACGTCGAACATTTGTACAGCTCAGGTGTTGCTGTCGAACCTTGCCTCTTTCTATGCGGTCTATCATGGCCGTGAAGGCATCATTCGCATTGCTAACCGCATTCACCGCATGACTGAAATCATCGCTGCGGCCATTACCGATGCCGACATCGAAGGGCTAGTGATTGTGAACCAAAGCGCGTTCGACACCCTTACCCTTGAAGTACCAAACAAAGATGAAATTTTAGCCCGCGCTGACGCCGCTGAAATTAACCTGCGTACACAAAGCCAAGTAGACGTTGACGGTGTTTTAGGTTTCTCTATCGGTGAAACCACCACCCGCGCTGACCTTGAAGCCTTATACCAAGTCATCACAGGTCGCACTGACATCGACATCGCCATGTTAGATGAAGAAGTAGAAAGCTCGATCCCTGAGAACCTACAACGCACCAGCGAATTCTTAACGCACCCAGTATTCAACAGCTACCAAACCGAACACGAAATGCTGCGTTACATGAAGCGTCTTGAAACCAAAGACCTTGCCATGAACCACAGCATGATCACCCTTGGCAGCTGTACCATGAAACTAAACGCCACCGCTGAAATGATTCCAGTGACTTGGCCAACCATTGGTGGCATTCACCCATTTGCACCAAAATCACAAACCCCAGGTTACGAGCAGCTGATCAAAAACCTAGATACGTGGTTACGTGACATCACAGGTTTTGATGCCATTTGTATGCAACCAAACTCAGGTGCACAAGGTGAATACGCCGGCCTAATGGCCATTAAGCATTACCACGAAAGCCGTGGTGAAGGTCACCGTAATGTGTGTTTGATTCCACAATCGGCTCACGGTACTAACCCAGCATCCGCGCAAATGGCCGGTATGCGTGTGGTGGTCACCAAGTGTGACGAGCAAGGTAACGTTGACTTTGCAGACCTTAAAGCCAAAGCAGAAGAACTGAGCGACAGCCTATCGTGCTTGATGATGACCTACCCATCAACTCACGGTATTTACGAAGACGGCGCCAAAGAAATCTGTGCGTTAATTCATGAACACGGCGGCCAAGTGTACATGGACGGTGCCAACCTAAACGCACAAGTGGGCATCACCGCACCGGGTTACATTGGTGCTGACGTCAGCCACATGAACCTACACAAAACCTTCGCCATTCCACACGGCGGCGGCGGCCCAGGTATGGGCCCTATTGGTGTAGCCAAACACCTAGCCCCTTTCATCGCCAACCACGCCGTGCGTGAAATTGATGATGAATCGATTGGTCAAAGTGCCGTCAGCGCAGCGCCTTATGGCTCGGCGTCTATCTTGCCAATCTCTTACATGTACATTCACATGATGGGTGCTAAAGGTTTACGCCAAGCCACACAAATGGCCCTACTAAACGGTAACTACCTAGCAAAGAAATTGGGCGAGCATTACCCGATTCTTTACTCTGGTCAAAACGGCCGCGTGGCTCACGAATGTATCGTTGATCTTCGCCCAATTAAAGCCGATACCGGCATTACCGAAGTGGATATTGCTAAACGTTTAATGGATTACGGTTTCCACGCGCCAACCATGAGCTTCCCAGTAGCGGGCACCTTCATGATTGAGCCAACCGAGTCTGAAAGCAAAGCCGAACTGGATCGCTTCATCGAAGCCATGGTGTCTATCAAAGCTGAAATCAATGCCGTGAAATCTGGCGAGCTAGACGCAAACTCTAACCCGCTAAAACATGCACCGCACACAGTAAAAGACATTGCAGGTGTGTGGGAACGTCCTTACACCCGCGAACAAGCGGCCTTCCCAGTACCTGCGGTTTATGCCAACAAGTTCTGGCCAACCGTTAACCGTATTGATGATGTGTATGGGGATCGTAATCTGATTTGCTCTTGCCCTGCTATTGAAGAGTATGAAGACTAGTTGCTGAAAAGTCGGACGTCAGGAGACTGACGTCTGATGCTAAGCACTTAGTTCTTTATTTCCTCGTCATTCCCGCGAAGGAACGTCACCCCCGAATGAAGTAATCGGGGCGGGAAACCATAGAAACGGCCTGCTGGCCGTTTTTTTTGTGGCCGCCGCTCATCAGATCTAACCTGCTCTATCCCTCCCTAGCTTGCCATTACCTCGTAAAGCTGTATAAATAACCAGCATAATATCAAGAGGAATAGATCATTGTAACGTGTAACGTTACATGCTACATTTAATTATGATTAAATCATTCAAGGATGAGTGGCTATCAGCCTATTACTGGGAAGCAATCCACAGTAAAGAAATACCTAGCGGCATAGAAAGCGCTTTAAATAGAAAGCTCACCATCATTCATGCTGCTTTCGAAGAGAAAGATTTAAGATGCCCACCGGGTAATCGGTTTGAGCACTTAAAAGGAAACCTAAATGGATGGTGCTCCATTAGGGTTAACAAACAATACAGACTCATTTTTAAATGGGCCGATGGTAAAGCAACCGAACTCTACCTTGACCCACATAACTACTAAGCGAGGAAGGCTATGACGACTGACATTCGTATTCCAGCACATCAGCCAACCAATGTTGGCACCATGCTCAAAGAAGAGTTTCTCGACCCAATGACAATATCCCAAGGGGAACTGGCAAAAGCCATGGGGGTTAGCCGCAAAACCGTCAACGAACTTTGCGGCAATAAACGCGGTATCACTGCCGAAACGGCATTACTTCTATCCAAAGTGCTGGGCACCACACCTGAGTTCTGGATTAACCTACAGATCATGAATGATTTATGGACGACATCCCATTCAGAGCGAATGAAGGACAAGCTTGATAAAGCGGTCAGGCTGGTTGAGCCAGAGGCAGCATAACTTCATCAATCAAGGGGTCAGAGTACTTGATTCACCCGTGAACAAGTGGCTTTCCCAGTACCAGCAGTTTACGCCAACAAGTTCTGGCAACCGTTAACCTATTGATTGAAAGCTGGGATGGCCATGAACAAAAAACAACTTAATAGGCGCACTCTAAACCGGCGCCATCTCTTTCAGTAGTGCCATAAAGTCTTTCATATAAACCGGTTGTGATTGCGGTAACGTCACCGCCGTCCAATGACGGTTTCCCCAAGGGACATCCAAGGGCTTCACACAAATAGCACCTTGTTGCCAAGCAGCCGCCGCCCAATCTGCCAACACAGAAACCCCCATACCAGCATGGCACCACTCCACAATGGCTTCGGTTAAAGGAAATTCAGTTGTTTGTATATTATGAGTATCCACATGCTGAGCTAACCCCATAAACAGTTTTTGTTTTGCATTTGGGCACAGCAATAGGTTTTCACTTATTAATTCTTCTACTGATATTTTTTTATTGTTCGCAAGTGGATGATCCTTGGCCATGACCACCACTAAACGATCTGAAAATAACTTATGATTTTGAAACGTCTCTTTTGCTGGAAACATTTTAATCGCAATATCCACATCCCCTTGTTCCAGTAGTTGCATGACATGGGTTGCGGCCTGAGAGTTCAATTCAACCTGAATGTCAGGGTACTGCTTTTTAAATTGAGGAATCACCCTAGGCAACCACTGAAACGTGGTAATGCATTCTGTGCCGATGCGTAATGTGACCTTCTCTCCTTGGGCCATAACTTTAAGGTCATTGTGTAACTCAGTGATGCCAGCTAAAACGTCTTTGGCTGTTTGCAATACGCGACGCCCTGCAGCTGTGATCACTAATTTTTTGCCATGTCGTAAAAACAACTCATAACCCAGGGTATCTTCTAATACTTTTAATTGGTGACTAAGCGCCGATTGGGTTAGATGTAAATGTTTTGCCGCAGCCGACATCCCCGTTGAATTGGCGAGTGCAGCAACCAATCTTAAATGGCGAATCTCTAAACGCTTGAGTATTGCCGTCACGTCACTTCCTTTACTTAAGCTAAATTCAATTAATATTATTAATTAAAATTATGAAAACAATGAATTAGTTTAATAAAAGTACCCAGCATACACTCAACAGCCTAATTCAAACAAGGATGAAACTATGTACACCCTTTACTACTCACCATTCGCGTGTTCATTTGCCGTACATGCTGCATTAAAAAAAGTAGGCATTCCTTTCACTTTAGAAAAAGTCGACATTTATAAAAATGAGCATCTTTCACCTCAATACCTAGCACTCAACCCAAATGCTCAAGTCCCTCTATTAATTCATGATGATGTCGCCATTACACAAGCCAGCGCAATCCTACTGTATCTTTCCGAGCGACACCCTGACGCGCATCTGATGCCTAGCATGGATAGCCAAGATCGCGCCAAGGCTCTACAAACCCTATTTTATTTATCCAATACCGTGCATCCGTATTTTTAAGATTGTTCTACCCCAACGACTATCCACACAAGCACCGGAGGAAGTGAAAGCCCTAGGCATTAAAAACATCGAAAAAGCTTTGCATGCCCTTAATGAGAATCTCGCGACTCAGGATTACTGCATCAGTAATACAGTATTCGGTCCGGATTATTATTGGTTAGCCATGTTGAATTGGACGATCCACCACAAGATAGATTTATCCTCTTATCAACATATACATAGCTATTTAACAAAAATGCGTTCACGACCGGAAATTCAAATCACATTTGAGAAGGAAATGGAAAGCCTAACAATTTAAAAAAAGTCAAAACAGCGAGCTTAAGTTACATTACAGAGCATAAAGGAGTCAGAAAATTCTAAGCACTCAGTAAATAGTTACGCGATCAAAGCGCTGCTCGCGTCGGGGAGAGCGCTTAGGATAAAATAATGGCTTATCTAACCTTGCTTACTAATTTGATATTCCTTCGGCGTCATCCCCGCAAGTTTTCGAAACTCGCGGTTCATATGGGCTTGGTCTGAAAAGCCCGCTTGTGTGGCTAAATCCACCAAGCTCATGGTTGGGCATTCTCTAATGAAATGAATGGCTTGTCTGATGCGCATGAGTCGTTGGTAATATTTTGGGGTAAAGCCAATTTGCGTTTTAAATTGGCGCTCTATTTGACGCAAACTCAGTGGTATGTGTTTTTCTATGCTTTGCAGTTCGACTTTATGATCTATGTGACTAATAAAACTGGATAAGGCATTGTTTGATATGCCCTGTTTTATATTGAGCTGTAACCATTCACATAAACCAGTCAATCGATCAGCCTGAGACAAGTTAAGTAATAATTTTAATAGCCCTTTTTCTGCTTGCGTATTTTGTGACTCTTGAGCGCCAGTTAAATCATCATCAAAGATTGTAAAATGATCTTTTGATTTTGCAGGATGAAATCGAAACCCAACCATTTCAACACCCGCCGATAGGGTGATAAATTGCGCCTCTTTTTTTACCGGTATCCAATGCAGCCCTTGTTGATAGGTTTGACCGTGATAAGTGATCTCACCTTTTAAAATAATAAATGCGCCGCTTGCCCCATCACTGAATAATGGTTTTGTCAGTGATGATGCATGAGCGGCTACCGACGCAGACCAAACAGCCTGAACTTGATAGCTCAACGGGCCATCCAGTTGAATTAATCTAAAGTCAAACGTCGTATTCATAAAAAACTAAATAGCCTTATAAGATCCCAGCTCAGGTTTAAACACCTTACAGATGCGATTCCAACTATTAATGGCATTGACCGCTATGGTTAAAATAACAATGCCCTGTTCACCAAACCCTGCCACGGCGCGGGTATAAAAATCATCATCAACCGAATTACCCTTGGTTAAATGCTCGGTCCATTCTAAGGCCAATTGCTCTTGAGTAGAATAAAATGGCATGTCTCGCCATGCATTAAGCCCATATAGACGCTCAGGTGATTCACCCAGTTCATTGGCTTTATC
Organism: Bermanella sp. WJH001; assembly: GCF_030070105.1. Classification (NCBI taxonomy): domain Bacteria; kingdom Pseudomonadati; phylum Pseudomonadota; class Gammaproteobacteria; order Oceanospirillales; family Oceanospirillaceae; genus Bermanella; species Bermanella sp. WJH001. Next base: position 83,761 of record NZ_JASJOO010000004.1, read on the forward strand.
GTGATGCATATCCAAACAAAAAGCACATTGATTAATTTGTGATACACGCAGCTTAACCAGCTCTAATAAGTTAAGGGTTAACACCTCATGTGCAGAGCACTGTTGATTTAAGTAATTTTCTTGTTCTATTAAAAGATTAATGGCTTCTGGTGCTTGCTGGTAGTAGTTAAGTCGATTATTCATAAATCCCTCGATTTGTGTGATGAACAAAAAGAAAAATAAACAAATTCAAAGCAACATTATTGAATATTTCCGACATTTTAACGATATTCATAATAAGTATAATGAACGTAATGTGATTACAGCCCAATATACATAATACATAACGGTCACAGGCTCACTTTACGAGGGCCACGCCCGATAAACCATATAACTCTATGTACGAGGGTGCCCCGCGCCCGATCAACCATATAACTCTATGTACGAGGGTGCCCCGCGCCCGATCAACCATACAACCCAATGTACGAGGGTGCCCCGTGCCCGATCAACCATACTTAACCCGCGTTTTTTATTATTGAGAAGATTTAATCTTTAAATTTTGAACGCTTTTTTATGTGTTTACTTGGCTTAATCTCTTTACCCTTAAGATAATAAAAAATAGCGAATATCACTAAAAATATAACCGCAATGATCAGCCAGCTATCTTCATCTGAATGACTTCCAGATGAGCCAGAACCAATCGTTCCATACCTCATAGGTAATGAGACTGATACCTGCATATAGGTATCAGTCATAAATTGGAACATGGCTTGTAAAAAACAGGTTAATACTTCATACATTAGTTTTATTATCAATTCATCAAAGACTAAATAATCAAGCATTATTAGAGCGATTATATTTGTTTAAGCCAATAAACACCCACGTAAAAAACAACATAAAAACAAAGTCATTTAATCCGTAAACGCTATAAAATAAACCGGCAAATAGGTCTTTTTCATAAACAGAGCCTAAACTATTGGCCGACAACCAATTTACCCACACAACTCCATAGATTAATTTTTCTAAGGCAAATGCACCTGCCAACCACTTTATATTTGTATTAAGATTAGCCGCTGCAAGATAAGCAATGCCCCACATGATGATCATGAGTAGACCAAAATTAGACATCACTACAGGGTCGGCATCGTTTATTGCCTCATTGGTAAAACCACGTGAAAAAAGTAATACACTGAAGTTCATCAGCGCCGCTAAAATAAAGCCGTTTTTTATTATTGTTTGATTCATAGAGTTCGTCTTTGTTTATTGATGCATAACAATCATCAGTGCCATGCTGAATAATTATTGGTTGTATCTAATAGTACATCATTTAGTGGTTTTTACGGTAAAGTATGATGTTTAGAAGTTCTTGCCTAGGTAAAAATAAAACGCATCGGTATCTTCATGATTACGACCATAACCCAATGCCACTGGACCAAGAGAGGTATCCGCCCCTAAATAAAGTGAACCGGATACAACAAAGTCGTTATGATTAATGTTTTGCTCTTGCTGCCAAACATTCCCCGATTCAAGACTTAAGCCTAAATACAAAGGCAGGCTTTCAAGTAAGAATAAACTTCGGCCTAAATCAAATTGATAAATAGCCGCAGTAAACGCTTTTTTAGTGCCTACTAATGCATCTTTTTGATAGCCAGATAAATTTAAAAAACCACCTAGATAAGAGATATAAATACTTTCATTTTTATCTTCGGTGAAGGCTTCTGAATACGCCGCTTTTGCTACAAACGCATGATTGCCAAAATTCACCGCACTTTTCCAACTTAGATCAACCACAAGTGATTGAATGGCATTTGAATTAGATTGTTTTTCAATGACACTATGATCATCCACCTCTTCATTTCTAAAATAGGAACTAAATGACAAATACGTGCCTTGCGTAGGAAAATTAATGCTGTCTAAGGTATCAAAGCCAAATTTTAAATAGCCACCATAGGTTAGATAATTAATGCTGCCTTCAAGAAATATAGGGTCACTAAACTTACCAAGATCTGTGGTTAGGCCTAATTCTACAAACCCTTCTTTAATATAGTTATAGCCAATGCCCTGTGAAATAGAATGATACTGATGATCAATAGGAATCAAGGGATTATTAGGCACATAAAGGTTGAGTTTGAATGACTTATAAAGATAACGGCTACTGCTGTAGAAGTGCCTTGTAATATCAAGTGGCCAATAAAATTCGGTATCAAAAGAGCGCTGCGTGCCCATCTCGAGTTCTGAGCGTAACTCACCACCATTGGCTGTTAAATTGCCCATGGTATAGGCAATATCAAAATTCAAATCTGAATTACTATCAAGGTCATCTTCCCAGCCGATCCCAAATTGTAAAAAGTTTGGTCCCCATGACTTTTCTTCTGCAATCACTCGAAGTGTTTTTTGTTCATCTTCTATGATCGTCAGTGCTTCAACTCGCTGAAATTTATCAATTGAATATACACGATCAATGGCTTGGGTAATTTGTATGGCGTCATTTTTTTTATCAAGTTCGATATTTAGATTATCCAATATTAACTCATCAGAAATAGACGATGTTTTATATAAGGTAATGGCATTAACTGGTTTATCGATACGAGACACTAAACGCTGACGATCCGTTTTTACTTGTGCGAGATAGTGGTCGTACTCAGCTGTATCTAAACTTAACTTGATTAGCTGTTTGCCGTGTTGCTTGGCTGCTTGCTCACCTCTGTTTATTCCAACTTCTATGGTGCTCCAGTCGGTGGTCGATAAGCCATCTATATCGGGCTTAATTAACAAGTCTTGATCTGACAATAGAGATCTTTGTTCAATGGTGTTGCTGCTTGTTAGAAATGACGATAGCTGAGAGATAATGGCAAAGGTACTTTTTAAAGCGGCTTTGGGTTGTAAATCACTGCCGATATCAACTGCGATAATAATATCTGCACCCATATCGCGCACCACATCCACAGGTAGGTTTTTGGTGATGCCACCATCAACTAATACTAAACCGTTAATTTCTTCTGGTGCCAGTGCACCTGGAATACTCGAGGAGGCTCGCATGGCTGCAAACAAGCTGCCTTTATCAATCACAACCGATTGATAGCTCACAAGGTCGGTTGCAATCGCACGGTAAGGAATGGCCAAATCATCAAAGCTTTCAAAATTAGGGTGCTCCCCTATGGCTTCTCGCAATAATTTTGTGGCACCTTGACCATACAATAAACCACTTGGCATTTTAATTTGATAATCTTTGACACCCATTTCTAATGGGATATTAAATTGATCTTTTTGTTGTTTAATTCGCCACGGTAAATCTTGCCTTGGAATTTGATCTGAGTATCCGTGCGCCCATGGCGTAGACAGCATAATGGCTTCTATTTCATCAGCCCGTAAACCCGTTGCATACATGCCACCAATCACCGATCCAATACTGGTGCCGGCAATGTAATCAATGGGAATATTATGTTGCTCCAGTACCTTTAATACGCCGATATGAGCACTGCCCTTTGCGCCACCGCCACCTAACGCTAGACCAATTTTAGGGCGTGCAATCGTACTCGCACTTATCAAACATAAGGCGATCACTAAAATAATATGTCGAGTTACAAAGGTCATATGGCACTTACAAGGTAGACATTAGATTTATATTTATCATGCATTAACACGATATTTAATACTTGAATTGAAAAACAATACCATTGAACGATGCCCCTGAAAACACAGTGGTACTCATCTTATATTCTGATCAGACAATCATGCATAATAAGTCGCCCGCGCCACAAAGCGGATAAAACAAGCATTTATATGAGCCCCTTAAAAAAGATTGTGAAAAGCAATACTTATCACTCATAAGCCCGTAAAGTACATCCACCATACATAACGACCTTCTCTACTGACCAGAGAATGGATTAAGAGAAGTGATAATGAACATAGATAAAGCCACAAAGCTTATTGCGAAACGGGTTAAAAAAGGGTTGCAAGGTTACCCTAGCGTAACCATACAATACTTTGGTGATTCGAATGAATGTGCCAGTGAAGTCGTCATTGGTTTTACCGAAGAAGAAGGTATCGCCATTCAAGCCCAATCTTTCTCAAGTAAAAGTGATGCCCGATTCGATGAAACCATTCAAACCACTTTACTAAAAATCATTGAACGCTCCGATGCAAAAACCGTAATAGAAGTTGCCGGTATCACCGTTAAATAATCTTAGTCTCAATTAAAAGCTCGATAATTGATTTCTACCGTTAGACTAATGAGTCATATACCTATTAAAACTCTTTATTTAGCGTAGTATGGCCCATTGTCGATCATAGTATGCATTCATGACCATCCCCATTAATGATATCACCCCAAAAGAGGTTGCTTGCTCAATATGCAAAGCCGCTTGTTGCCGCTTAGAAGTCATGATTATTACCGATACCGGAGTGCCTGAGCAGCATATTGCCTATGATAAGTGGGGCGGCGAAACCATGCTGCGCTTAGACGATGGCTGGTGCTCAGCGTTAGATCGACAAACATTCATGTGTACGATTTACGAAAATCGACCTTGGATCTGTCGTGAGTTTGAGATGGGATCGTATGAGTGCCATGATCAATTTGAGGCGAAATAAAACCGATTACATTGATGATGCCTGATCCGTATGATGATTAAAGCTGCTTCTATAGTCCACAGGCCTCTCCCCCACTGCTCTTTTAAATACTTTGCGAAATGCATTAGTATCTTGATACCCCACTTGCAAGGCAATACAGTCAATATTTAGCTCACTGGTTCTTAGTAGCTCTTTCGCTTTATCCACTCTTTTTTTATGTAAAAATGCCAACGGTGTAGAGTTGGTTTTTTGTTTGTACCTGCGCATTAATGTACGCGGTGTCACACACATAGCAGATGATAGACTTTCAAGTGAATAACGTTGATCTAGATGCTCTGTTAACCAAGATTCTACTTTTTCAATAAACGGGGATTTTGTAGTGGCATAAAACGATTGATCTATAAATTTTGTTTGATTCTGGCCAACCCCTGGGGTCAATGTGATGTTCTGGGTTTTACTGGCAATGCTTTGGTCTAGATGCTTTTTTATAAAATAAAACGCCAACTCATGAATTGACGAAAACGCCCCTGTGGTCATGATGTTTTTATCTTCAACCAATACCTTACTGGTATCAACCTTCACTTTGGGATAAAAACGTTTTAAGCGTGATTCAAACAACCATGAGGTAGTGGCGTTTTTATCATTTAGCAATCCTGCTTCACCTAATAAAAATGCACCCACACAATTACCAGCAATCAATATGTTTTGTTTATGTAAGCGCTTTAATAGTTTTATCTCTTTTTGAAAATCCTGCATAAAACGTTGTAAACCTTGCTGCTGGGTAAACATAAAACCCGGTATCACGATTGCGTCAAACCTGACCTGATTGACCGCTTTAGTATGCACACTTATATCACCGGCAAGGCTCACGGTTGCGCCATCAACACTCACCAGTTCAACGTCGATGCCTGGCTTGTTTTCATGCCTTGCTATTTCATTCGCAAACGCAATTAAGTCACGAAAAGAAAACAGGCTTGAGGACAAGCAATTCTCATATGCCAGCAAGGCAATAGTGTAGTTGGGTTTCTTCATGGCCTTAATTGTCAGTATTAACATATTATATGTCAATACTGACAATCATCAGCTGCCATCAATACGCATATGATGTAGGCTTATTCAATCCATAAGGTGTAAACAATGACCCCTACACAAATGTTGGTTTTAGCATGTGCCAGTCAAGCGTTGCTGACCCTCACCGTATGTATGGTGATGCTGATTCATCGAGTCATGCTGATGAAAAAGATTCGTCTTCATCCTCAGGCCGTGGCTTTATCCGCTGATCGTCTTAAACATTATAAAGACACGCGACTGTCCGATAATTACAACCACTTATTTGAGCTGCCTGTGCTCTTTTATGTATTGTGCTTAGTGGCCATCATTTGCCAGCATGTGCCTCACTGGTTAGTGGTGATGGCTTGGGGATTTGTGATTTCTCGCATCATTCATAGTGTGATTCAATGCACTTACAATCGAGTAATACATCGTTTTAGCGTTTTCACCCTTGGTTTATTGTTATTAATCACTATGTGGTTGGGGTTTGTTATTTCATATGTCATTCAGTAATCGGATTAAGATTTTCAGTAAATGAAATGACTTTATTTTTATTGCCATAAATTAACCTTCTTTACCCCTAAATTGGCGCGTAAAACCTTAGTCATTTTTTTGTAATCCTTATACTCCATGGTGGTCATGCCTATATCAGGCATGACCATTACTTAATAAGGATAATAAAAATGAATTTTACAGCCCGACTCTTATTGATAAGTATCAGTTGTTTGACTGCCATACATGCTAATGCCACTGACTTTGCAAAACTCGATGAAGCACTGCCTTCCAATGGCATCATCAATAATTTAGAACCGGTTTTTGATTTTGATGGCGACGGCTGCCTACCCAGCGCTGGTATTTCACGTTCTGGTGAACAAAATGCAGGGCTCAATACATCCGGTAAAATTACCGGTGGCTGTCGTTCGGGGAATTTTTTATTAACCTCAAATACATTACATCGTTATGTGTGTAAATCATCTGGTGGTAATCAATACTGTGCCCATTTTTATGCCCTGTATTTTGAAAAAGATCAGCTATTTAATTATTTTGGTGGTGGTCACCGCCATGATTGGGAACACGCTGCGGTTTGGACCAAAAACGGCGTCGTCACTCATGGCAGTTACAGCGCCCACGGGGATTTATTTACCAAGCCGGCTAATGAACTGCCTTTTGAAAATGGTCATCTAAAAATTGTTTACCACAAAGACGGCGTGACCACTCATGCATTTCGTTTTGCCAAAAGCAATGAATATGCTGAAAACCCTTACGGCTCATTTTTAACCCCGACCATTACCAGTTGGTATCAACTGACTGGCGATGGTTTAAGTAACCAGCAGATGCGTAACAAGCTCAATAGTTATAACTATGGTTCTGCTACGATCCCAATGAAAGACAGTAATTTTTTAAATAACGTAAATAATAACTTGCCGTCTGGTTACCCTACATTTAGCAGTACAGATATGGCTAACTCACAGTAAGCCATGCCCCATCACACTGTTCATTGGAACAGTGTGATTCAACCCCTAATATGAACTCCCCAATGCTTTGTGAGTCTTCTACACTCTATGCATTCATCAGATAAAGGGGTTTCACATGAGTCATGATCGTTATACGCCACCTAAAGTTTGGAAATGGGAAAACGAAAGCGGCGGCCAATTTGCAAACATTAATCGCCCCATTGCCGGTGCGACCCATGACAAATCTTTACCCAAGGGCAAACATGATTTACAGCTATTCTCATTAGCCACCCCTAACGGTGTGAAAGTCACCATTATGTTAGAAGAGCTATTAGAAAAAGGCATCACTGCCGCTGATTACGACGCCTATCTAATTAATATTATGGAAGGGGATCAATTTGGTAGCGGCTTTGTTGAGGTCAACCCCAATTCAAAAATCCCAGCTTTATTGGATTACAGCACCACCCCTGCTACACGTGTATTTGAGTCTGGATCGATTCTGTTATATTTGGCCGAAAAATTTAATGCCTTTTTGCCAACTGAACCTGCCAAACGCACCGAGACTCTTTCATGGTTATTTTGGCAAATGGGCAGTGCGCCTATTTTAGGTGGCGGTTTTGGGCATTTTTACGCCTACGCCCCTGAAAAATTCCAATACCCTATTGATCGCTACACCATGGAAATCAAACGCCAACTGGATGTGCTCGACCGCCAATTAGCCAATAATCCATTTATTGCAGGTGATGAATACACCATCGCCGACATGGCCATTTGGCCTTGGTATGGGGCTTTGGTGATGAATAAGGTCTATGACGCGGCACAGTTCATAGAAGCACACACCTACAAACATGTGCTGCGCTGGGCCCATGAACTTGAACAGCGCCCAGCCATTCAACGTGGACACAAGGTCAACCGTACATGGGGTGAACTGCATGAGCAGTTACATGAGCGCCATGATGCCAGTGACTTTGAGCTAAAAACCCAAGATAAGCTTCAAAAGTAATATCGTTAGAGCCTAGTGTTCACTAGGCTCTTTTCTTTTAGGCTTATTATTTAACCTTATTCACGCCCCACTAAACGCTTTAAGCTTGGTTGCGCATACACTCTTCACCTTTTCTTGGCATATTCAAATAGTGGTTAATTTGCTAGTATCAGCAGCGCTTTAAACGGCCAAATATAACCAAAAGAACCCAAATAAAAGGTCCGCCCCGTGTCATTACAATTCTTAGATATTCTTGCCCTTGTGGGCTATTTACTGATTATTACCGGTATCGGTTTTTACTTTTCACGTAAAAATACCAATACAGAAGAATACTTTGTGGGTGGGCGCAGCTTTAGTGGCTGGGTCATTGGTTTGTCTTTAGTGGGTACATCCATTAGTTCAATTACGTTTTTGGCCTACCCAGGTGATGCTTTTAAAACCAGCTGGTTACGTTTTGTACCTAACCTTATGCTGCCACTGGGTGTATTGATCGCAGCCTATTTGTTTTTACCCTTTTTTCGCCGTGGCAACGTCACCTCAGCCTACGAATACCTAGAAGACCGTTTTGGACCAAGTGTGCGAGTGTACGGAGCCATAGCATTTATCATTGCGCAAATTGTGCGTGTAAGCATGATTTTATTTTTGCTGTCATTAGTGATTCAAGAATTAACCGGCTTAAGTGCCACGAGCTGTATTTTAATTGGCGGTATCATCGTTGCTATTTACACCATAGTTGGTGGTATTGATGCGGTTATTTGGACCGATGTCTTGCAAACCATTGTTTTGCTTGTGGGTGGCCTTTTATGTTTATGGGTCATTATTGATGCACTACCCGGTGGCCTTGGACAAATATTCGAAGTGGCCAACCAATTTGATAAGTTAAGTTTCAGTGTATTAGAAGATGGCACATTAAAAGCGGTTGGTTGGGAAATCCGTTTTGATGAAAAAACCATTACCATGATGTTGTTCATTGGTTTGATTGCGTGGTTGACCGAATACTCCTCCAATCAAAATACAGTGCAGCGTTACTGCGCGTCTAAGTCTACAGCCGAAGCACGTAAGGCCATGCTGGTTGCCGTGTGTAGCTCATTACCAATTTGGGCGTTTTACATGTTTTTAGGCACGGCGTTATTTGTATTTTTCCAAGAGTTCCCAGCGGTGGCTGCCAGTGAAATGTTAAATGGTGAGCGCGCCCCTGAACAAATATTGCCTTATTTTATTACCAATCATTTACCAGCAGGGGTGGCAGGTATTGTGATTGCCTCTGCACTGGCGGCGGCCATGTCATCGCTTGATAGCTCAATTAATGCCATTTCAACTGTATCGGTTGTGGATATTTATCGTCGTCACCTTAAACCCAATGAAGATGATAAACATTATTTAAAAGCCGCTTGGGTGATTGCATCAATCAGTGCCGCGTTAATGATCAGTGGGGCGATTTATTTAGCCAATGCCGAAACCAAAACACTGCAAGACACGGCAACCATTTTAACCAGTATTTTAGGCGGCGGTTTATTAGGCCTGTATTTAATTGGTTTCTTTACTAAAAAAGGGGATGCTCGTGCTGCTTGGGCTGGCCTTATCAGCACCATGGTCTTTACCGTATGGACTATCTTAAGTAAAAATCAATTATTACCGGATGCCATCAGCGTGCCGTTTGATCTTTATTACACCGGTTTTGTGGGCAACGTGATTATGTTTGTGGTGACTTATGTGGTTGCAAGCAAACTATTTAAAACAGAAAAAGACTTGAGTGGTTTAACGGTTTGGGATTTACCTAAAACCAAATAAACGCTATTTAAGCCCATAAAAAAACGGAGCATGGGCTCCGTTTTTTTATGGCTATAACTTTGATTATCTAGCGTTGAATATAAGCACAATAATTTGGCTTAGGCCCAACCTGTGGGTGTTCTCTACAGGTTTTAGGACGTTTATCATAAATAGTGCAACGCCTAGATTCACGGCCAAGATATAAGCAATCATTATTTGATAAGCGAGTGAGCGTAAAGATACTGGTTTTAAAATTAAAGTGTTCAACCACACCTTGCTTCATTAATTGTTTAGCCAGGTTTTTAGGTTGCTCGTTTTCTGCCTCAAAGTCAGTGATGAGTTCCATTCGAATTAAATCACTCAGCCTTACTTCTACCGGCAATGTACAACAGGTAGCATTACAATCATCGCACAAACCATTACGGTACTTAACCCATGTTGATAAGTTATCAACATTCACCGCTTTAATTTTTTTCACCTTAGCCAAGGCTGACTCCGTACAACATAAATATCAAACAAAGACAATATATTCAGCTTCGTCGTCAAAAACTTGCTCAGGTAAAATATCTTCTAACGGGTATTTACCGTTATCATCACACCACTCAAAGTATGCATCTTGATCCAACACTAAATCGCCATTTTCTTCTTCGATTAGGGCTTTGGATTTTTTTAATGCTTTTTGGATAACTTTCTTTTGGTTATTACTAACGCTAATTTCTTGAATGCTCATAAACTCACTTAGTCTTATAAATTCGAACTACTTATCTTCGGCTTTTTTAACTCGGATGGTATTACCTGCAACTTCTAACCCGTTCAGGTTTTTGGTGGCCGCCTTCGCTTCACCAGGGTTAGGCATTTCAACAAAGCCAAAACCTTTTGACTGACCCGTTTGAGCATCCATTACAACCGTGCAGGATTGCACCGCACCAAATGGTTCAAATAGTGACTTAACTTCATCTTGAGTAGTGGTACGAGCAAGGTTACGAATCAGTAGTTTCATAATTGGCCTAATCAATTGATGCCTAATAAAGGCTATAAAGAGCCAATAATAGCAGAAAATTAGACCCAGCCCTAGGTCGCGATTACGCGTCAGACGATGACAATACCGTTAGAATACGGGTGATCATATTACTTTCATCAATGGGCTTGGCAATATGCCCATTCATACCAGCCTCTTGGCAATTAGCGATGTCTTCGTTCATGGCATTGGCTGTCATGGCTAAAATGGGTAAATGTTCAAATTTAGGCATAGCACGGATAGCGCGTGTGGCTTGTAGGCCGTCCATAACCGGCATCTGGATGTCCATTAATACAACATCAAAATGATCACCTGCTTGTAAAGTATCTAAGGCATGCTGACCATCAAACGATGGGGTGACTTTGGCCCCATGATTTTCAAGTAGCTCGGTTGCGATCATGCGATTAATTTCAATATCCTCAACCAGCAACACATTGACCCCCTGCAGACTGTGCTCTTGATGGTTGTCTACTTGCTTTTCTTGCTCGCTATCCTTTTGACGTGTCATTAAGCTCGAGCAATCAAACAATGCATTTTGGTTACTTTTCAGTAATGGCATAGTAATAACAAATTCACAACCTTTGCCAAGATCACTATTGATTACAATACTGCCGCCCATAAGCTCAACCAATTGTTTGCTGATGGCTAGGCCTAAGCCTGTGCCACCATATTTGCGAGTGGTGGTATTATCCGCTTGTTGAAATGATTGAAACAAAGTAGCTTGCTGCTCTTTTGATATACCAATACCAGAGTCTTTAATTTTTATCATGATTTGTTGAGTATTATTGTTTATCTCTTTTGCACCAATCCAAAAAGAAACGTCACCTTGATCTGTAAATTTAATTGCATTACTGCATATATTTAATAATACCTGTTCAACCCTTAATGCATCCCCTAAAAAATATCGATTGATCTCACCGTCAATATGTAAATTAAATTCAATATTTTTATCTAACGCCTGCATATTAAATACGGCATATATTTTATGAATAAGTTCAGAAAGATCAAATTCTAAACACTCTAGTTCTAATTTACCTGATTCAATCTTTGCGTAATCTAAAGACTGATTAATTAATGACATCAAGGTATGTGTTGCCAATTTTGCTTGGTAGAGGTAGTCAGCCTGTTTATCAGTTAACGGCGTTTTCAAGCAAAGGTTAACCAAGCCTACAATTGCATTTAGAGGCGTTCTTAATTCATGATTCATGATTCATATTTGCTAAAAACATGGATTTAGCTTTATTGGCGGACTCTGCTTTATCTATTGCCTGAGTTAATTGCTTTGTTCTAATTTTAACCACTTGATTTGTATGTTCAATGGCGCCTGACATCATTAAAATAAATGCCTGTATAAGCGCAGCAATAATAAAGCCACAAATTAATATTATCCAACTAACCCAGTCTTTATCATTCGCCTTAAAATTTATACTAGGAGTAAACGTTATTTGATAACGACGACCTTGAAAATCTATGTACTTAATTTTCTCTCTAATATATCCATGTGAGTTTACTGGTCTTTCTATTAACATATCAGGCTGGGTAATATCAGTGATATCGTAAATAGATATACCTATATTATTTTTCTCAGCTTCATTTATGGCATTACCAAATAATTCACTGGCTCTAAATACACCACTTGCAAAGCCTTTAATCTCCTCATCTTTTGGGTATTTTTTCCAAATAGGTAAGTAAATAACAAACGATTTATCATTTTCTCTTTCTTGCACTAAAGTTATTGGTTTAGTTACTCTTCCTTTCCCTGTAACTTCAATTTTCTTCAATAATTCTAATCGACCAGGTAATTCTGATAGATCCAAGCCTAGTGCTGGTTTATTAAGTTCGTATGGGTAAATATATAAAAGCGGGTAGTATTTATTTTTAGTTTTTAAAACTTCCATTCTTTTATCTTTTGGCGTTTTAAATTCAAAATCTGGAAATCCCTGCATCCTTAAAGATTTAACAACATCATCTCGATTTGAGTGCTGAATAATCTCTACCCAGCCCACGGCATACAGATGGCTATCACGATCTAACAGGGTTTTAGAGTACTGCTGAAATTCCTTAAACGATATGTAATCACTACCCTGAAAAAAAGCTTGATAGGATTGCACCTTGCTTTTCGAAAGTTGTAACTTGATTTTTAATTCTTGTGTATATCTCTTAGCTTCATCCTCTACCTCAGCATTCATTTTTTCTTGTCTAATTTCAATCGACCAAAAAAATAACATACAAGTCGAAGTAAATATAAGCACAGTCGGAATGACAACCTGCATTCTTCTGATAAATTTAAACTTTCCCTCTTTTGAAAAAACCACAATTATCATAGGGGTGAATAGCAGTATCCCGATCGAATCCCCCAGCCACCAGTTTAACCATGTAAACACAAACACATCATGTGAAATCACTGCATTGAGCTGTAGTGTCACCACACCCACGCTAGCTGAAACCAAGCAACTTAAAGGCACCACAACCAATGAAAAACGAATAATAGTATTACCTACATCGGAAGCCGTAGTGCGCCCCATGAAATATTTGAATAATCCCCAGCCAACCAAAAGTTGTAAAGCTGCGCCACTCCCAATAAAAAACGGAATTATGAGTGCCGATAACGTAAGTTGGTTATAAATAGCCGATGTCAATTGCAGATTAAGCAAAAATGAAGCGGCAAAGGTGCCTAGAGCCACAGGGGCAGGAGAAAAAAGAATTGCCAAAGCCAAGGCAACACCTGATGCAGGCCAAACAGCCGAGGCAAAACCAGGAGGAATCGCCAGCTCAAGACCAATCATGCCAGCAAAGTAATAAGCTAGCCCTGAAAGAATGAAGATTATAATACGGTTATGTATTAAGGTTTCACGAATCATAATCTCAGTGTAGACGATTTTAATCGGTCAACGGGTTCACTTCTCACTCAATAAAAACGGGTACCTGCTGCCACATCCTTTGTAACTAGGGTGTTTGCACCAATAATGACCCCATCTCCAATGGTTACCCCAGGTAAAATTTTAGCCCCCGCCCCTACCCACACATCATCACCAATGGTCACAGGCTGAGCGATGCATAAACCTTCCCGTCGCTTGATCGCATCGCGGGGGTGGTCAACGGTATAAATGTGAACACCTGGGCCGAGTAATACGTTATTGCCAATGGTAATCGGGGCGCTGTCTAGTAGCACACACTGAAAGTTAGCAAAAAAGTTTTCGCCTATGCTGATTTGCAAACCATAGTCACACTGAAACCCCGGCTCAATAACCATTTGCAAAGGTTTATCTTTTAATAAACGTGTAATGTGCTTGAGATTGCCTTTACTGGGGTGGGCATTGTATTTGGCACAGGCTAAACGGGCCTGTTCACGTTGATTTCTAAGCTCAAGGTCCAGTGGATTAAACCACTGACCTTGTAACATTTTGTCGCGTTCTGAGAGCATTATGCGCTTTTCAAATCCATGGTTGTTTCTTCTGATGTTGAAGTAAACAATACATAAAGCACAGGCACCACAAATAAACTTAACAATGTGGATACCAATAACCCACCAATAATGGCCCAACCCATAGGCGACCACATACTGGAACCGCTTAAGGTTAACGGCAGCAAGCCGGCAATGGTGGTCACTGTGGTTAATAAAATCGGCGTCATACGAACTTTTGCGCTTTGTGCAATGGCGTCCAATATGCCCTCACCTTCTGCTAGTCGTTGATTTGCGTAATCCACAATAATGATGGCGTTATTAACCACGATACCCACTAATGAGGTAAGGCCAACAAACGCGGTAAACGAAAACGTATAACCACTAATAAACAGGGCAAAAAAAGCACCTGTTGCTGCAAATGGGATGGCGCTAAAAATTATCAGCGGCTGCTTAAACGATTTAAACTGCATCACCAGCACGGCAAAGATACCCAACATTGCAATAATCAATGCCTTAGCCATACCGCCAAACGATTCCTGACGGTTCTCTTGTTCGCCTCCCACTGAGAGTGAAATACCTTTAGGTAACACCAGGTCATTTAACTGTTCCGTTAACGTTTGCGTGACTTGAGCCACGTTATACCCTGCACGCACATCTGAAGTAACCCGCGCCATGCGCTGAATATTATGATGCTGAAAGCGAGGAATACTGGTGGCTAATTGCACACTGGCCACCTGTTTAAGTGGCACCATATCACCACTTGGTGTTTGTAATTGCAGGGTATCGAAGGCCGTTAGTTCCGGTTCTACTGAATCGGATGATTTAAGTGTGATGGTAAATTCATCTCCTAAATCGTCTTTGTATATTCCCATTGGCAGGCCCACTAACGCTGCGCGAATGGTTTGATCAATGGTGTTCACTGGTAGCCCCATCATGGCGGCTTTATCACGATTAATTTCTAATTTGATATCAATCTTATGTTTGCCAATGGGATTTTCTACATTGACGGTGCCTTCATGCTGGGTAAATACCCCTTCAACTAAGTTGGCTCCCTCTTTAATCGAAGACCAATCTTCGCCAATGACCCTAATGGAGATAGGCGCTTCTGCAGGGGGGCCTTGATTAAATTCTTTTATAAACACACGCACACCAGAAAGTGACGCTAATTCACTGCGAAGCGATTCAACAAATGGTTCGACTACGGGTAACTCACTGGCTTTGAGTTTAACAAATAACTGTGCAAAGTTAGGTGTTTGACGGTTAGGGCTAACGTTATAATAAATGCGTGGATTGCCTCGCCCAATATTCACCACCACATCTTCTACTAATTCTTTTTTGAGTAAAATGCCTTCAACTATTTTTGCCTGCGTTTGGGTCTGGGTAAAACTCGCCCCTTCTGCTAATTCTAAATTAACCAATATCATGGGTTTTTCTGCTTTTGGAAACAAGCTCACACCGATAAATGGGAACAAAGCAATGGCAAAAATAAAAACAGCAACAGCAATGGCAATAATTTTTTTAGGATGACTCAATGCCCAATGTAACGCTTGGGCATAACTACCGTTACTAAAAGCATCTAAGCGTAATTGCATTTTAGTTGGACCAGATTCTTTACAACGTAAGCGTGCACTTAATAATGGCGTTAATACCAATGCCACTAATAGTGAAGCCAGCAAGGTTAAAACTACGGTAACAGGCATTGAACGAATAAACATACCTGACCCATTTTGCATTAATAACATGGGCACAAATGATAAAACCGTGGTTAAGGTGCCACTAATAATGGCCAGTGCCACTTGTGAACTGCCCTGCTTGGCTGCTTGCTCAGGTGTTGCACCTTCACGTTGCAAACGCATGACGTTTTCAACCACCACAATAGCATTATCCACCAGCAAACCCAGCGCTATCACCAACCCAACAATCGACATTTGTTGTAACGCAAAACCGGTTAAATCTAACCAACCAATGGCAATAAAAATCGAAACTGGAATCGCCATCACGACAACAAAACTTGGTCCACGCCCTAACACCAACACACAGGCAACTGCCACAAGCAACAGCCCTTGCAATAAGTTTGCAAAAAAACCATCAACACGATGTTCAACACTGATGCTTTGATCATTAATGATATGCAACTGAATATCGTCAGTTAGGTCTTGTTTATGCGCCTCAAGAATTTTTTTTACTTGATCACTCACATTAAAAATATTACTACCACCACGTTGAATCACACTTAGAAAGATACTTGCTTGACCACGATAAAAACCACGATAGCTTGGTAAACCTTCGCGTATCACTACCGATGCGATATTTCTTAAATAAATTGGCTGATGATCAATGGCGGTTATTACGGTGTTTTCAATTTCATTTAAGCTTTTAAAATCACCACTGGTGAGCACACTAAAGCGACGCTCACCTGCGTGTACATGACCACCAGGAATATTTAACGACGCGCTATTTACCGCTTGGTAAACCGTTTGTAAGCTAATGCCCAGCGCATGTAGTTTGGCAGGCTTTAATAAAATCTGAACTTCCATATCTGGTAATGCTTCGACATCAATTCTTTTGACACCCGAGATGCGCTCTAATTTATTTTCAAGAGCATCACTTACACGACGTAATGTCACAAAATCATGGGCTTGAGAGGTCAACGCAATTTGTAAAATACCCACTTCACTGGGTGAGATTTTTTTAATATCTAATTTAACAATGCCATTTGGGAGTGAGGTGCGGATATTGTTAACAGCCGTTAGTACATCGTCGTACTTTTCATCAGGGTCAGAGCCGTATAAAAATTCCACTTCAAAACGTGCAAGACCATCTTCAATGTTGGTTTTTATCTTTTTAATATCTTCAAGTTCATTTACCGCTGACTCTATTGGATCAACCACCAATGATTCCATATCCACAGGATTGGTGCCGGGGTTCACCACTATAATTGAGACAGATGGAAAATCTAATTGCGGATCTTCTGCACGGGGCATGGTGAGATAAGAAACCATACCCAATAGCACTAGAATGCTAACAAGCAGGTAGCTCATTTGATGGTTATCAATGGCTAATACTGGCAACTTCATGGTGGGCCCCTATATTTTCACAATGGCAATGTCTTTGCCGTTGTTAATAAATGGGCCGCCCTCTATTACCACCTGTTCACCATCTGTTAATCCGCTTTTTACATACGCAAAATATGCATCAACATACGCTAACTTAATGGTCTTTAATTGGGCATTGCCTTGCTCGTCAATCACATAAAGTGTGGCGTCATGGCCGTGAGCTTGAATTAACGCACTCATGGGAATCTTAGCCACATGGGTTTGCTCACTTGGGGTAATTTGAGTATGTGCGATTAACCCTGAATATAAACGTTGTTTGGTTTTTAAAGTAAGCTCCACTTCAAAGGTTTGTGTTCGAGGGTGGGCACGACCGGCAATTTCTCGAATCTTGGCAGAAAAGGTTTCACCCGGGTAAGCATCCAATTGAATATCCGCATGATCACCAACATTCAGCTTCACCACATCCACATCCGCCACGGCCATAATAACGCTCCAGCCTTTTTGATCATCTGCAAACACGTAAATTGGCTGACCACCGGCCACAAGCTCATTGCTTTCAATATGACGACTTAAAATTCGACCGTCCGCGGGGGCATGTATCTGTGCGTATTTTTGGTTAAAACGCGCAATGCGAAGATCCGATTGCGCCACTTCAACGGCGGTGCTGACTTGGCGAATACGTTCATCAGAGGTGAGCTTATTTCCTTCTAGCGCGGTTAATCGCTGGAGTTGTCGCTTTGCATCACTTAATACTGCTTGTGCCTTTGCCACTTGGGCATTGATTTCTTCTGGTTCTAATTCAGCCAGTAATTGGCCCTTTTTCACGAGCTGCCCCTGCTGAACCGTGACTTGCTTAACAATGCCTGGAACTTTAAAACTTAAGGTCTGCTCTGAAACCGGTCTCACCACACCACTGGCCACAATGGTTTTGGCGTGATTGGCAAACTCAATGGGTGCCACTTTAATGGCCACAGGCTCAGCAGCCAGATCCCATCCTAGGCAAAAAACGGCCACCCCTAAAACAGCTTGTATAAATTTCATAACATCACCTTTAAGTACAAATGGGTGAACAGTCCTATTTCACCCTATGTTTACAGTGAACACATACTAGATCCGGATGTTTACAGTGTCAACAATAAGGTTAATAATACACAGATGACTGAACAGAAATCACAATATCATCACGGGGACTTGGCCAGCGCCTTCATGGATGCCGCCATTGTGCGTATTGCTCAAGAAGGGGTGGATAAACTGAGCTTGCGTGCGGTTGCCCGTGATTTGGGGGTGAGCCAAACGGCCCCCTATCGTCACTTTACTGATAAAAATCACCTATTAAGCCTGCTTGCTCAACAAGGTTTTGAGCGTCTCGCTCACACCAGCTTTGAGGCATCCAGCCACTACCAAGATGATACCTTTAAGGCGTTGATGGCTTTAGGACTGGCGTATATTGAGTTTGCTCGTGAACACCCTCAGCATTATCGCCTGATGTTTGGCGGCACGATAAAACGAGATTGTGGCGAAACTCAGGTGATGAAAACCAGCATGTCAGCGTTTGATGTGATTTTGCAGCAAGCCACTCTAGGGGTTGAGCGAGGCGATTTAATTCAGCAAGAGCCCCGACTGCTTGCACGCAGTTGCTGGGCAAAAGTACATGGTATTGCCATGTTGTTAATTGATGGGTTTTATTCAGAACTTAATGCGCAGCAGCTCAACCAGTTATTAATGGACATGCTCTGGATTAACCTGCGTGGCATCAGCTCTCAATTATTGCCAGTGACGCCACCGGCGTTGAATTAAATTCAATGTTATTTCTTTAAACACAAGGTTAAACCATCAGCAATGGGCAGCTGGCTTAATTCAATACGGTTATCTTGTTGTAATTTAGCGTTAAGTGCTCGGATGGATTGTGTATCCACATCATTGATCAGCCGATCAGCCACACGCCCACCCCATAAAGTATTATCAATTAAAATGAGGCCTCCTGGACGAATTAATTTCAAACACGCCTCATAGTAGTGGTCATAGTTTTCTTTGTCGGCATCAATAAAGGCCAAATCAAAGGTACGTTGTTGACCGCTTTTTATTAACGAAGTGAGTGTATCTAAAGCCGGTGCCAGCGTTAGTTCACAAATATCCTCAACCCCCGCTTTTTTCCAATATTGCTGCGCGATGTTTGTCCAGTGTTCATCTAAATCACAACACACTATGCGCGCAGGGCGAACCATATTTTGCGCCATACAAATAGAGCTATAACCGGTAAAAGTGCCTACCTCTATTATATTTCGAGCACCGATTAGCTTAACTAGCAAACCCATGAACTGGCCTTGTTCTGATGCAATTTGCATTCTTGCCATAGGATCTTTGGCTGTCACAGCCGCCAGCTCTTTTAATACATCCGACTCTCGGCTTGATGTTTGTAAAAGGTATTCATACAGGCTGTCGCTGACTTCTAATGTTCGCTTGGTCATATTGCATCCTTGATTCGCTAAAATAATGAAACTTTACACCCGCTTAACACTTCTTAAGGTTTGGCTGAGTTACTCTGTTTAAGTTGTTGAGCAATTAATTAAGTTACCCCTTATTTAATAGCAAAGCACCATAGTCCCTTCGCCCCACAGGTTTACCTGTTGGGGCTTTTTTATATCCGCCTATTGTTAACCATACATATTTACAAATGGATTGGTTTTCTTTTCATGACCAATGGTGCTCATTGGGCCGTGCCCTGGAATAAATCGTGTTTCATCAGGCAAGGTGAACAACTGATCTTTAATTGCGTTTAATAAAGTTTGGTGATCCCCTTTAGGAAAATCCGTGCGACCAATGCCACCATTAAACAGCACATCGCCCACCACAACCAGTTGGGCCGATTCACTGTAAAACACAACATGTCCTGGGGTGTGCCCTGGGCAATGTTTCACCGATAAGGTTTCATTCCCCACCTTAACGCTATCCCCTTGCACCAGCCATGTATCCGGGCTAAAACTTTTCACTTGAGGAAAACCAAACATGGCACTTTGCTGAGGCAGCATATCAATCCAGAACTGCTCTTCTTTGTGTGGCCCAATGATAGGAATGGAGTAAGCATCAGCTACATCAGCCGTCGCACCAGCGTGATCAATATGGCAGTGTGTTAACCAAACAGCGCTTAACTTAACACCAAGGGATTTTATGGCTGCTTCGATTTTATACTGATCGCCACCTGGGTCGACCACTACGGCCTCCATGGTTTCATCACACCATAAAATAGAGCAGTTTTGCTCAAAAGGGGTTACCGGAACGATTTGAAATTGTAGGGCCATTCGTGCTGTCCAATACGAAATTAATGACCCTAGTTTAACAGTTACAACTGCCCCTTCACACCTCTAGTGCAGTTCTGGCTCAGTATGGTGTTTATGGTATTGCTCAATTTGAAGCAGCCCTTTTTTTACCAATACATCCAGTTCTGGGTGTTTAAGGTGCTGGTTTTTCCATAATAAAAATAATAATTTTTTCAATTGTTTCATTTGCCATTTAATTTCACCATACATGACTTCGAGACGCTCAATAGCAATAAAGTCCTCTGGGTTATGAGACACAAAACTATTGAGCATCCATTCGTTATGTTCTTTTTGCAAAATACCAGACCCCACTAAACATTGGTGAATGCGCTGCGCCATATTGGTTAACATGGCGCTGCGTTTTGATTCTTCAAGATGGGGGCGCACACTGGTGACCAAACCATACAGCACACTGTAATCATGATGGATCCATTCGTTTTCAAGTTTCAAACGGCTCATTAGCTCCGGCATTTTTTCATCACTGTAAGTACGTTTGCTTGGCCACTGGATATCATTAATCAAGGTTACGGTGGCATGAAACACTTTACGACAATACATCTCAGGGTTGAGTTGTAAGATAGGTAGTAAAGAATCAATGCCTAAATTTTTGCCCGCCAACTCTCGGCGATACAATGCAATGCAGGTATCTGCCATGCCTATAATTTGCCCCATTACTGATAGCTCTAGCCCTTTTTTAGAAAAAGGATAACCCGAGCCATCTACTCGTTCGTGATGCTCTAACACGGCTTTGGCAATCACATTGGGCATGTGCTCAATTGACTTTAAAATATCATGGCCAATCAATGTATGACGCTGCATGGCATGCCACTGCTCTGGGGTATATTCGCCTTTGGTTGTCACTAAACTGGTATCTAGATGCAAAATCCCAATGTCATGCACTAAGCCTGCTAAAAAAGCTGCACTGCATTCTTCTTCCGGTGCATCAAGTTGTTTAGCAATTGCCAAGCTAATATAAGCGCTGTAAATGGCCTGTTTAAATAAACGGGGCATGGCATTTTTCAAAATCGTTATTTTTTGCACGACCAATGGAAACTCGTGATAAAAGCGACACGCGCTTTTTAATGACGACTGCAAGTTCCAACGCTGATGAAATAAATTGATATCAGGGTAGTTTTTAAATACTTGCTCATAACCATGAAACAAAGCAGAGCCATCAAAACGACGGTTCAGCTTAATGCATCGTTCTAACGGTACTTTTAAATTGTGGTTTGAAATTTTTTCAGAGAGTTGCTCATCTAGCTGACGACCTTTGGTGATGATGACAGCACCATGCTCGTTGCAGATGTCTTCGCTAATTGTTACTACATGTTCTTTAGCAAAGTCGTTTAAGTGCTTTAAATAGCTTTTATGAATATCTACAGGACGTAACATAATTAAGTCCCTCGCTGTGAACCTGTTATCAGAT
This sequence comes from Bermanella sp. WJH001, assembly GCF_030070105.1. Classification (NCBI taxonomy): domain Bacteria; kingdom Pseudomonadati; phylum Pseudomonadota; class Gammaproteobacteria; order Oceanospirillales; family Oceanospirillaceae; genus Bermanella; species Bermanella sp. WJH001. The sequence continues at coordinate 105,788 of NZ_JASJOO010000004.1, forward strand.
TAACCGTGAAAGAGTGCAATATGTAGTGAGATTTGTAGGTATTAGGTGTGAGAAAAGTTAATTCATGTAAACGAATAAGCATTCACTTACACAAAGATAGAACAGCATAAATTACTGTTCTATCCAGTGGTTTAGGACCGTATTAAGCGGTTATAGCGCTGATGCTTTTTTTAGCATGGTCGTAAGCTTTTTTCTGGGCATCGTCTCCCATGTTCAAGCCTTCGGCATAGATAAATTGCACGTTGCTAAGACCAATAAAGGCAAAGAAGGTTTTCACAAATGCAGTTTGGCTATCACTTGGCTGGCCTTCATGAATGCCGCCACGAGCCGCCACCACATAAACAGGTTTATCATTTAACAAGCCGACAGGGCCTGTTTCGGTATATTTAAACGTCACGCCAGCGCGGGCGATTTGATCCATGTATGCCTTTAACTGACTTGGTACACTAAAGTTATACATTGGCAATCCCAACACCACTGCATCCGCATTGGCCAGTTCATCAATTAGCCCTTGGCTAAAATCTAATATGGCTTGTTGCTCTGGGGTGCGAGCTGCTTCTTCACTGGCAAACGCACCAATAATCGAGGCATCTAGGTGGGGAATGGGCTCAGAAATTAGGTCTCTAACCACTAACTCAGTCGCTGGGTTTTGAGATAAATAGTTCGCCGTAAACTGATTTGCCAATACCGTAGAGTGGGAATTTTCAGCAAAGATACCAGTATTGATTTGTAATAGTGTGCTCATGGCTTGCTCCAAATTTAAGTGTGTTTTCTAAAGGTTGGAGCAAGCATAAAACAAATTAGTAGATATTATAGTGCAATTATTTGCACCTAAATATCGACAAATCAGATAGATCTATCGATATCAGGCTTTATTCTGCTGTCGCCCAATACGTAATGAGCAAAGACCTGGCTTGTGAAGTAAACAATAAATCCCGCTGTGACAATATCACTTAAGAAGTGCCCCCCTTGCACGATTCGCCCTAAACTAACTAACGAGCCAATAACTAAGCCAGCAACCAAATAACGACGCTGACGAAACACCCAAGCAAAAGCCATAAAAAAGAACCCCATTGCCGCATGTCCACTGGCAAAACTCTGATTTTTACCTGGTTGATCAGCCATAACAAAGGCTGGGCTAAATTCTAGTTTTCCTCCAAATTGCTGAACATCCCTTGGGCGAGGACGATCCCAATTATCTTTTAAGATTGGGTGCACAATAATGCCTGGACCAATTAACAAAACCAGTAACAGAAAACCTGTGTATTTACGGCTAGGCAGTAACGACTTTTTAATCCACGGTAGCATCACCAACACTAATAACGTCGGCACTAAAAAATGCGGCATATAACGAAACACCACATAAACAAACTGAACAAATGGATTCTCATTTAATGCAAAGCCAGTATCTGGCTGCCAAAATAAATGCGCTATCCATAAATCAACTTGCGGCACCGCATAAAAGAATAACGAGACAAGAATAAATAAGGGGATTTCCCAATGGTTTTTTAGAAAAGACATGCTGGCATCACAATCGATAAAAAAACGAATTGTGTCATACATATAGCTGTTCATAAAGACACAAGCAGCTAACTAATCTGGCAGCTGACTTTGTAACGAGATGAGCAAGAAGTATCCATCCTCTAAGTCGCCCTCTACACCAGCAATACTGCCTTCCCCATTCATGCTAAGGCCTGCTTCGAATTTTAATTGTAAAGGATGTTTAAGGCGCTTAAACAAAGCTAAACCCAGATTCCAATCCATCATTCCAAAAGAAGCTTCTGTACCGTCGCCTTGTAAATATCGCCAATTGCCTCCGCTTGGACGCATAAATACTTGTAAACGATTGCCCTTTGGCAAAGTCAGCTGGGAGTACACATCGGGAAAGACCCAATGATGGTACATCTTGCTATTAGGCTGCGCTTCTAAACCAAAGACGGGGTAACGTGTGGTCACACCAAAACGAGTATCTTGGCGCAAACCCAAAACCCATTTTACTTTTCGATTGGCTTGGTATTTACCAAGCCAAGCAAATTCATTCACATAACGGCTTTGATCAATAAGGGATTCGTCTGAGTAATAAGCAGGTGCGAAACGCCAGAAATGCTGCCAGCGACCAGAAGGGGCTGCGTCGTACTCAAGTGGTATTGAAAACCGGTATAAGCGCCTTTTGCCCGATTGCGCACCGGACAATAAAAAACGGTTTTCAGAAAACTCAAACGCCGAAAACCAATCACCGGCATAGGTGCCTAGTGCCAAAAGTGGCATGCTCAGTTTAGTTTCTAAGCGCTGAACCTTTAAACCATCAACCCCACTGAATGTACGGGCGGTATCTTGTTGGTGACTTGCATACACTTGCAGCAATTGATTTTTCTCAAAGCTATGGGCAGGTAGCCCTAGCCCCATGCAAGTTGCCCATAACAGGATTAATAAGACATTCGATTTCATGGTTTTAGTGTAGTCAAAACCATAAAAAATGGGGCTCAAAGCACTTAAATCAGCACTGTTTGGCTAAGATTTCTATGGCTGACCAGTCCCCTGTTTGTAGCAGATTGCGCGGACACAACCAAGAACCTCCTACCGCCATGACGTTATTAAGGGCGAGGTAGTTTTTAAAATTATGTTCTGAAATACCACCGGTTGGGCAGAATCGAATATTCTCAAATGGCCCTGCAAATGCTTTTAACATATTCACACCACCTGCTTGTTCAGCTGGGTAGAATTTAAAATCCTGCAAACCAAATTCAATGCCCTTAATTATATCCGCCGGTGTCATCACTCCTGGCATAAAAGGTAAGGCTAAATCTTGAGACTTTGTAACAAGCTTTTCACTGATACCAGGGCTTAACGCAAATTGCGCACCGGCATCATTGGCTTGCTGTATGTGCTCAGCTTTTGTCACAGTTCCCACACCAATGATGGCATCCGGTACTTCTTTTGCTATTTTCTCGATGGCTGCCAATGCCACTGATGTGCGCATGGTCACCTCTAACAAACGAACGCCTCCTGCAACGAGCGCTTGAGCCAAAGGAACCGCTTGAGATAACTCACCAATTACGATCACAGGAATAACCGGTTTACTTTGCGTTAACCATTGCTCAAATGACATGTTTTATTCCTCCCAATCTATGCTGATGGCGCCAACATCTGCAGCGGTAACGTGTTTACGAAACACACTGAATAGCTCACGCCCCACCCCTTTTTGCACAGGTGCTAAAAACTCACTTTTGCGTTCTTGTAAATGAACATCAAGTACATTTAATTCACCAGTTACAGCATCAATGTGAATAACATCGCCATCTACTATGCGACTAATCATGCCTTTAGCGGCCGCTTCTGGTACACAATGAATTGCACTTAATACTTTACCCGAGGCACCGGATAAGCGACCGTCCGTTAACAATGCAACCTTAAAACCATGATCTTGCAAGCTACCCAGTACTGGCATCAACTTGTGTAGCTCAGGCATGCCATTGGCTTTTGGCCCTTGCCCTTTTAACACCACCACGACATCATGATTAAGTTCACCATTGGTAAATGCATCAATCACATCCAGTTGATCAGAAAATACTTTTGCAGGTGCTTTAATCACACGATGCTCATGTTGTACGGCAGATACTTTTACGATTGCTTGGCCTAAATTGCCTTTTAACAAGGTTAACCCCCCTTTTTCATCAAAGGGTTCACGATAAGTTGCCAGTATTTCATCACGCATCTTTTGTTTAAGGGTTTTTGCATAATGATTTTGCCAATGGCGCATACTATGCAAAATATCTTGCGAGAATGTTTTTTGCGAAATCGTTAACACGTCTCCGTGCATTAAACCTGCATTTAATAGCTCATTAAAAACAAACGCCGTGCCACCCACTAAGTGAAACGCATTAATATCTGCTTTGCCATTTGGATACACTTTGCAAATCATCGGTACCACTTGTGAAAGATCATGCATATCTTGCCAAGTCAGAATGTAACCCGCTGCTTTTGCAATGGCGATCCAATGAATGGTTAAATTACTCGAGCCGCCTGTGGCCAGTAACGCAACGATGGCGTTAACCAATGATTTTGCATTCACCATATGGCCAAGCTGAATCGCTTTATTTTGTTTGAGCATACTTAACTGGGTATTACTGGCAATTTGCTCGCACGCCTGTTTATTAAATTCTTCTCGCACATTAGATGTAGGCTGTTCAAAAGCACTACCTGGCAACATCAGCCCCATGGCTTCTAGCAGCATTTGATTGGAATTCGCGGTTCCATAAAATGTGCAAGTCCCTGGGCTATGATAAGCAGCCACTTCACTTTCTAATAATTCTTGATCGCCAATCTTACCTTCTACATATTGCTGACGCACTTGTGCTTTTTCAGAGTTGCTAATGCCTGTTGCCATTGGGCCTGCTGGAATAAACAACGCAGGTAAATGACCAAATCGCAAAGCCCCCATCAATAACCCAGGCACAATTTTGTCGCAAATACCCAGCAATACCATGCTATCGAAACTTTGATGAGAAAGAGCAACCGCAGTGGATAACGCAATGGTGTCACGACTGAATAATGATAACTCCATTCCTGCATAGCCTTGGGTGACGCCATCACACATGGCAGGAACACCACCGGCCACCTGAGCAGATAAGCCATGGCTGTATAAATGCTGTTTAATCATTTCAGGATAACGGTAATAGGGCTGATGGGCACTGAGCATATCGTTATAAGCGGTAACAATACCCACATTTAACCCGGAGACGGTATCTTTCATAATGAGCTTTTCATCATGAGTTTGTGAAGCCATAACATGGGCTAGATTGGTACAACCTAGTTGGCCACGAGTTGGTTTCTCTTGCGCCATACTGGCCATTAGATTTAAATATTGCTGACGTGTTTCCTGACTTCGTTTTTCAATATTATTTGTCACTTGCTCGACAATTTTATGGATCATGTTTCACTCCAATAGATTGTGACAGGGCAAAGGGTTTGATGCAGTAAACTGTAAATGGGCAATACGGTTGATGTATTGGCATTTGATTGCTGTTTAATAATTTCTTTTTTATCCACCCCAGTTATGAATAAAAAGATTCGTTTCGCTGTGAGTAAATACGGTAACGTTAAACTCATTCTTGCCGGTTTATTTAACGGATGTGCTGGTAAGCATAAGTCAGGACCGTTTAAATCTAATAGCGCCTGAGTATTATCCATTTGAGGGAATATCGATGCAAAATGACCATCATCTCCCATGCCTAATATTACAAAATCTAACGCCGGAAAATTTTCTTGTAATAATGCATTAAGGTGTGGCTGAGCTAATAAAGGAGTTTTCTCCTGTGTTTTTAAACCTAAAAACTGAGCCATTTTTGCTTTATTTTGAAACAACGTCTGTTTCAACATTTTTTCATTACTCGCATCGTCAGCCCCATCAACCCAGCGTTCATCCGTTAACGTGACTGCTATATTTTCCCAATCTAATGGCGCACTATTTAGCTTTTTATAAAGCCCCTTCGGCGTATTGCCTCCTGCTAACGCCAAGTTGACGGTGTGTTGCATTGTCAAAGCGGTTGATATCCCATCCCTGAGTTCAACAAATAAAGCCTCTTCGCATAATGCTAAACTTGTGAATTCATTGATCAACATGATTAATTATTCTCCTGCCATAAACGTCCATCTTTTGCTAATAACAGGGTCGATGCTGCTGGCCCCCAACTGCCAGAATTGTAGGGTTCAGGGCGTTGATCTGCTTGCTGCCAAAATTGAAGAATCGGGTCAGCCCACTGCCAAGCACTCATTAACTCATCTTCACGTAAAAATAAGGTCGCATTACCGTTTATAGCATCGGCTAATAAACGTTCATAGGCATCTGGTACGCGTTTTTTTTGCCCAGCGTTATTTAAGCTTAATGTCATTGGTCGAACTTGCATGTGGTTACCAATGCGCTTTTCACACATTTGTAAACGCACACCTTCATCAGGCTGCAAACGAAAAACTAACTTATTTGCCATGGTTTTTTTGTTTTGCATTTCAAACAAACTGTGTGGTACTTCTTTAAATTGAATCACGATTTCACAGGAACGCTCAGCCAACCGTTTACCGGTGCGCAAATAAAAGGGAACACCCGCCCAACGCCAATTATCGATCTCAGCTTTAACTGCTACAAAAGTATCGGTATATGAATCTTGACTAACACCGGGCTCATCGCGATAGCGGGGAACCATTTCATTACCATCTTTAGTTTGAATGAGACCTGCCTCATATTGACCACGAACCACTTTATCGAGTAAGTCATCACCGACTATCGGTTTTAATGCTTTAATGACTTTTACTTTTTCATCTCGCACCGATTCTGGCGCCATGCTTGATGGAGGCTCCATAGCGGTCATGCAAAGCAATTGAAGTAAGTGGTTTTGCAGCATGTCACGCAAGGCACCCGTGCCTTCATAAAAACCTGCACGTTGCTCAACACCGACTGTTTCTGAAATAGTAATTTGAACATGATCAATGTAACGCTGATTCCATTGATGTTCAAAAATAGAGTTGGCAAAGCGTAATGCTAATAAATTTTGAACCGTCTCTTTACCCAAATAGTGATCTATTCGATATATCTGTGATTCATCAAAAAACTCAGCTACACGGCGATTAATGGCTTGACCACTTTGGTAATCACTGCCAATGGGTTTTTCCAAGACAATAATACTGTGCTCATTAATAATATTTTGTGCAAAAAGTTGCTCAGATATCTCAGGATATAAACGAGAATGCACCGCGCAATAAAATACACAACGCTGGTTAGCACCTTGTAGTTTTTTTGCCAGCTTGGCATAACCAGACGCCTTGTCTAAATCCATTCCTATGTGTCGGATTCGACGAATAAAGCTTTGCCAGATTTTAGGCTCCACTTCTGTACCGTACTGGTGCGCCGCTTGTTTAATGTGCTCTAAATAAGACTCTAGATTGGTGGTACTTCGAGTGACGGCCCAAATGCGTCCTTCTTCATGTAAACGCCCATCTAGGTGAAGATAATACAAAGCAGGTATCAGTTTACGCAGGGCTAAATCCCCTGACGCCCCAAACAAAACCAAATCAAATGGCTCCGTTACGTCTGGCATTCGCATGGATTCTCTCCTTTTACTGATTATAATTGCCATCACAATAGAATTGAGGGCTTATATATTTCACTATAGGTTATTTAGCGGCATCAGTGACATATACCTGCACTATCTATGCCGGTTCAAAAGCTAATATATTTCTGTTTAATTTCTCACACTTCCCATAGGCTATTTTGGTCTACATGAGAACACTGTACTTGGCCGTTTGAAATTTTATAACGTCAGTGTGACACTTCAGATAAACAAGTTGCAACCAGACAGGGTAATAAAACGACGCTTTAATTAAATTCGCAGAACTATAAGCATAAAAAAAGCCGCATAGCGGCTTTTAATCTTCACACAAACAACAACGTTAAGAGGCTTGTTTATTAAATAAAGTGTGATTATACGGCACAGAAATATTCAATAAAAATACAAATACAGCGGCACTTTCAAATAACTCACTTGAACGTGATACATCTTTAATTAATACCTCTGCCACGATCGCCACAGTAAGCCATGCGATCACTTGATGATAGTGCGCAATTGGTACACCCATATAATCACAAAAGCGTTTAAAGCCGTCAAAACGACGGTAAGCAAAGGTAAACACCAATAAATATGTTAATAAAGACAAGCCCAATAGCGCACTAAAAATAATTTTATTTACTTTTTTACCTTCAACTACAAGATTGTGAAGGTTCGTTTCTTGTTGCGCGTTGTTTTGTTTAAACCACTCTGAGCTTTCAATATTTAAAATACGTTGCCCCCATGAAATCTCTTCACCTGCGCCAAAAAAACAAACTAACGCCAAAAAAGCCCACACGGCAATAAACGCTGCATTTTTTTGTTTACGTAATGTAAATACTCGATAAATACACACTGAAAACGATAACAACAGACCTATAACCGTCAACCATTCAATTGGACCGTCTTCTTTTGCTAACACACCAGTAAAGAATTCAGAGTCTGTCATCGCAAAATAACTACCGATTACCAGCATCAGCAACAATAATGGATAGGTAATTTTTTCGATTTTATGTAGTTGATTAAACATTTACTGCACCTTTCAATTTAATTCTATTTTTTAGCACAACCAGACCTTGAGTTATCAAACTAATACCACACATGATAAAAGCAATGGGATCCATCAAATACACCCAAAGGTTTTGACTTTCATACACATTTAATCCATTTGCTAAGATAGCCAATGCTATAACTAAGGCTAATTGGGATTGGCCTTTAAACCAAGCCAACAAAGAGATAAGTGCCAGAGCCAGTAAAAAATACACATAAAATCTGTTACTTGCATATCCCAGAGTAAAAGGGTCAAACTGAGTTAGGCCTAAACTCATTGGCAACATAACAAGGCTCACTAAAACAACAAACCACTTAAGCGATAGTTGCACACCTTTTGATTGTGGTCGCACCACCCCCCATAAGTAAACAGCACAAATCACCACGGTTGCCATGCTCAAGTCCGATGTATAACCACGTACAAATTCAATTAACAACCAGTGATCCAAAGGCAATACAAGTAAAATTGCTACAGCCACATAAGCCAACGGCCAATAACGACTCCAACGCTTGACTTGAAATACTGCAAAAAAGAGTGCCATAAAAAATAGCGAACAGCTAAAAAGTGCAAATAGAGTTGTCATAATAAAGACTCCAACCAAGCTTGATTCACATGAATATGCTTGAACATCTTCCTATTCCAAGTATAAAAAATATGAACATCATCACCAGACTTAGTGACCCAAGGGTAGGCGTAACGGCCTGTGTCAGACTCTGACTTTTCAGGGTTTTCAAAATAATGTTTTGTCTGCCAAGTTTGGCCTTGATCAAGAGAAACTGCCAATGCTAGATTATTTCGTGCGATTTCTGTTTTACGCGTTTTATCATTAAACAACATCCAGCTTCGTTGCTGCTCATCAACAAATGCAAAAACCGCCGAATTTGGATTATCCACTTGCGTTGCTTGATATTCACTCCATGTTAAACCGGCGTCTAATGTAATTGCACGTTGTACCTTTTCAATATCGTGGCTCATGTCGCGAAACATGCTTACAGCGGTTTTATCATCATAAACCATGACACTGGGCTGAATAGTATGGTCACCATTGGTCATGCGATAACTGTCAATCACATTGCCATTTAGATCAACGCGTACAATGTGAGAAAACGCACCTAATAATTCATGATAAGCCGTAATACCAATTGAGCCATCTGCGTAAGTAATCACATCATTTTTAATTAAAGTACTGATATTTAAAAACGGGGTTAATACCAAACGTTTTGAAGGATGCCAAGATTGACCATCATCATGGGATATAGCCATATTCAACTGACTTGTAGCCCAACCAGCTATTGAAACGGACACATAAAATAATGCAGTGACACCACTTGGATGACGATATAAAACAGGATTGCCTACTTTTTTAATATAGCGATTAAGATCATCGGATGCCTGATAACGAGTCAAAATACTTTGCGGTTTAGACCAAGTTTTAGAGCTTACATTAAATTCTGAGCTAAAGATCTCGACATCAGTATGACCTTCTCTTGTGCCACCATACCAAGCGGCCAATAAGTTACCATTATCCAGCGCAACCGACGTCAAGCTATGCATGCTCTCAGCAGAGTCGACACCGACATCAAAACGCTCAAATACAGGGGATTGATCGATTAGAGTTAGTGTGTGTTTTGTTACATAAAAATCACTTTCTTTGAAGCTTGGTACACCATACGACAGCACCAAACCTATCAGTAATATAATAGGTACAGAGTATTTAATTAGATATTTTGTCACGGTCACCCCTTTGATAAGCCGCTCATTATCTAAGGGTTAGCGGTAAGCTGCAAGAACATCATCTTAAAAAAGACTGGCCATAGACAGATTTCACAACAATCTTAAAATGGGTATTCACCTAGTCAGTATCTGGCTTGAAAGGCTTTATTCTTATAACAATAAAAGATGGTAGTATCACAAGGTCAAATAATTAACGAGATACCCCATGACTGCTATTCAGTTAAACTTCGATACAAAGCCTGGCATCGCATCTGCCATGTTAAAGGCTGTGTTAATGCCACGCAAAGGCTTTACCCAAGATCAAGGTTTACCTGACATACAAGGCAGCTGGATTAACGCTCAGGCAGAACCTCGCGCACTTCAAAATTATCTAGATGTATTAGGCCTAAACCAAACAGATTATCTTCCTATTTTGTACCCTCATGTATTAGCTGGCGGCCTGCACATGAACATGCTCACAAATAAATCATTTCCATTTGGTTTATTAGGCGCTGTTCACTTAAAAAATAGAATTACTCAATACAATAGAATTAAAAACACACAAATAATGGATATTCATAGTGAAATGGGAGACTTTCGCTTACTACCTAAAGGTCTAGAATTTGATTTCAGCACCCGTGTGATGGTTGAAGGAAAAAAAGTATGGGAAGAAGTCAGTACTTATTTTATGGCAGGAAAGTTTGGTGGAAAAGAAAACCCGAGTAACCAAGCAAGCTTTGAGTTAAGCAGTTTAGATAACGCAGAAGAAGTTACTAAATGGTTAGTACCGAAAAATAGAGGTAAGAAATACGCTAAAATTTCAGGTGATTACAACCCCATTCATATATCAGCTACCTTAGCCAAGCTATTTGGCTTGAAGCGAGATATAGCCCATGGTTTTGGCATTGTTGCTGAGGGCATACAAGCTTCAGGGGTATTAGGAAACATCGATTACACGAATCAAGCAATCCAATTAGATGTTGTCTTCAAGGGCCCTGTCTTTTTAGAGAGCCAAGCCATGTTAAAACAAAACAAACAGCAAGATCCTGCTCGCTTTGACATATATTGCTCAGATAACCCTAAACCCAGTATTTGCTGCTCTGTCAGTTCCGTTTAATTTGAAACTAACTATTAGCGCCTGTTGGTGATTTATTCCACCCACAGGTGCGGGTTTGCCGGATTTAAGTTGCGCTTTTCATTCAGCGTAAATTTCAGGCATAAAAAAAGCCCTGTTGCGTAAGCAACAGGGCTTTTAGATTTAAAGCTTGACGATGACCTACTCTCACATGGGGAGACCCCACACTACCATCGGCGATGCGTCGTTTCACTACTGAGTTCGG
>NZ_JASJOO010000005.1 GCF_030070105.1 Bermanella sp. WJH001
ACCGTGCGTGCGCGTTTTTCCTGCAAGATTTGAAATGGATTTCAAAGAAACCGCTTTCCCTTCAAATACTTATGGCCGAAAAACAGCATTGTCTGACAATGTCTAAACGCGCACACGCACGATTAAAATGTTATGTGTAAATAAAATATGCAAATAAAAACACCTCATATCCCCCTCAACATAGCTCTTGAAGATGCATTAGAAATCTTAAAAGGGGTTTCCGAGACAATACTTAAAGAAGTGGAAGAAGATGCTACTTTCTATAAAGTTTCTGTATCTGATTATGAATGTGGGTTTTATGAGAAAGGGAATGTAGTTATTGCCACTTGGTATAACGATCCAGAGGGTCGAGATTCTCAAGACGAGTTGAATCTTAAAGTCAGCTTATATCTTAATCGCTATGGTGAGTTAGATGATTGGGAAGATGGAATTAATAACGGCTGGATTCAATTTTTCAATAACAAAAAAACTGGTGTAGGTCTGTCATATGGCCTGCATAAAGACGTGCTCAGGTTTAATTACTTTGGCTAAACACATAACAATGCGCTCAAGCTATGGACGCAATAAATTGCGCCGCTTAGCATGAGCGTTAAGTTTCCTAGCTATGAAGATCGCACTAATTTTAATATCAATTTAAATAATTCAGACACCCATAGTTAAATTTAAAAAATTCTATGAGTTGTCTAATTAAAGAAAATAGTTATTTCAAAATATAAATTAGCTAAAATGACGTACTAACTAAATTAAAAGGCTAAAAATTGGAATGATCTATGGAAGACAGGCAGGGGGGAGCCGTTTAAGGTTTAATAATTAGAAAACTACATTCAGCTTTAAGCCAATAATATTTCACAGTTTTTAAAGGCAGGTCGTCGCTTTCGGTTAAGCAACTTGGTCGCTTTATTAAGAATATTAGGTTCGCCCACCAAATCTTTAAAGCTTTTTTCAAATTCTTTTGTCATGGTTAGCCAATTATTCGTCTCGATACCTAGCCGCATTAAAATCTCAGGCTGATGTCGCTCAATATAACCCCGTTTATCTTCACGGATGGCTCGCCCAGTCAAATCTATTAACGCTAAATAATCCGTTAAACGAAAAGGCAATCCTTCTGGTATATTGTTTCTGGGGTTGCCGACAAATGGCATAAGTTTATCCGCTTGCTGGTTTGGGTGGTTGGGCTGGTAGGTGGATTTTGCTTTTTCTGCACGCACTTTGACAATAATTCAGACACCCATAGTTAAATTTAAAAAATTCTATGAGTTGTCTAAAGAATAATTCAGACACCCATAGTCAAATTTAAAAAATTCTATGAGTTGTCTAATTAAATGAATAAATCAGACACCCATAGTTAAATTTAAAAAATTCTATGAGTTGTCTAATTAAAGAAAATAGTTATTTCAAAATATAAATTAGCTAAAATGACGTACTAACTAAATTAAAAGGCTAAAAATTGGAATGATCTATGGAAGACAGGCAGGGGGGAGCCGTTTAAGGTTTAATAATTAGAAAACTACATTCAGCTTTAAGCCAAAAATATTTCACAGTTTTTAAAGGCCGGTCGTCGCTTTCGGTTAAGCAACTTGGTCGCTTTATTAAGAATATTAGGTTCGCCCACCAAATCTTTAAAGCTTTTTTCAAATTCTTTTGTCATGGTTAGCCAATTATTTGTCTCGATACCTAACCGCATTAAAATCTCAGGTTGATGTCGCTCAATATAACCCCGTTTATCTTCACGGATGGCTCGCCCAGTTAAATCTATTAACGCTAAATAATCCGTTAAACGAAAGGGCACGCCCGTTTGCATATTGTTTCTGGGGTTGCCGACAAATGGCATAAGTTTATCCGCTTGCTGGTTTGGGTGGTTGGGCTGGTAGGTGGATTTTGCTTTTTCTGCACGCACTTTGACGGATGTATGCTCAGATGTTTCAGGGGTTTTTGCCATTTTAGCTCGCACTGGGTTTAAATCCACATAGGCCATACACGCGGCTAATGCTTTTTCATCGAGAAGCGCTTGCGATTTAAAGCGACCTTCCCAGAATCGCCCTGTACAGCGATCTTCATAATTGGCTTGGCGGGCGATCTTCTCGTTTAAGCGACCAATAAACCAACCAATATCCATTAATCGTAAACGCCATATTTCAACAAACTCTTTTAGCTTTTCAAATTCGGCTTTCGAAAAATTTGGGTCATTTAAATAACGTTTACTTAGTACATTACCTTTGTAGAGCTTATGCCAGCGATGGATCACCTCATCGAAACTCCAATTTTTTGCTTGGTTTTGATTGATATGCAAAACCACATGATAGTGATTGGACATAATGGCGTAAGCTGCAATATCAATAGCAAATACTTGAGCTTGATTTAATAACTCATTTTCTAGCCATGCACGGCGATGTTCGTAGCTAACATCACTTTGATGATCAAAACCACATAAAAACGCTTTACGCACACAGCGTGAAACGCAGTGATAATATGGGGTAGCTTCGAGACTAACCTGTTCCTTCCGTGGTTTAGGCATGATTTTCTCCTTTTGAAGTTATAAGCCTAAAGCAATGTATAGCGATTAAAATAAGGATAAAGAATTAACTTTAATGCTGAATAAAGATTAGGCTTGCTTGATCTAGGATTATTTTCTTATCATGGGTGTCTCGATTTTTCAGGATAAAGAATTAACTTTAATGCTGAACAAAGATTAGGCTTGCTTGATCTAGGATTATTTTCTTATCATGGGTGTCTGGATATTTGCAGCAAGTAATTGAAGGTAAAGAAACTGATATTGACCAGTTATTTGACAATATAATTCGGGGTAAAACTCACAGCGGAGTGATTCGCCTGCTAAAAGAGCCAATAGAGCAGAGAAACTTTTCAAATTGGTCCATGGGTTTTAAAAATCTTTCATTAGAATATATAGACGGTTTTACAAATTTTTTATCGGCTACACCTGAAGATACTCTGTTGCCTGGAAAAGCAAAAGTGATGCTATTGAGCTTTAAGAACATATAATATTTCCCTTTAATTATTTAGCTAACAATGGCATATGTAAGTAAAATTAGGAAAACACATGAATTTTATTGAACAGTTACAAAACTTAAACTACATCGCGATTACAATCGCAACCATTGCGAGTTATGTGCTTGGTTTTGTCTGGTACCATTGGGCCGTTTTTGGTGAAGCATGGGCAGATGCATTAAGTATTAGTAAAGAAGATGCGGATAATACCGAAGGTCTTGGTGGCGCTTTTGTCATTTCTTTAGTGTCTGGGTTAAGCAAAACCTTTTTTATGGCATTGCTGATGTCACTTACCGGTATATCTGGTTTTTTAAGTGGGTTATGTTTTGGGGCGGTTGTTGCAACTGTATTTACGGGTACATCAATAGGTTACTATAATGGGTTTGCTCGTACACCCTCAAAGTTAACCTTTATTAATTCGGCGCATAGCGTTGTTGAGCTTTGTTTGATTGGTGCAATTGTTGGTTTATTTTCTTAACAAAATTAGTATAAGGACTCATGGCCTTTTTTTTAATGGCTTGGTTTTTCTTATTTATTTGTTTTCGCTTTCTGTTTTGGCGAATGATTCAAATAATGTCATTTTGGGTTCTCATAATGATGATGAATTGCACGGCACCACCTTTGCTGATGAAATTTATGGCGGAAAGGGGGATGATATTATTTACGGTGGTTTTGGTGCCGATGTTTTATTTGGTGGGGCAGGTGCGGATGAATTTGTTGTGCAAGCATCTGAGTTAGGTTCGGTCGATACCATCAAGGATTTTAACCCTGATGAGGGCGACACCATTGTGCTTCAATTTAACTCTCCTTCTATAAAAAATATGAGGATTCCTAAGGAATTAGGAACCAGTAATATTAAGTTGGATAAAAACGGAAATTTAAAAATTTTAATGGACAGTAAAGATTGGATGACATTAATGAACATTGAGCATACCAATATGTATTTTCAGGTAGAAAATGAGTCTAATTTTATACGCTTTGTATTTGATAAGAAGTTTTGATCGTTTATACCTAGGCCTCTCACTCTCGCTAGCATAACTGATTTTAGTCTAACCAATAAATCACCGGCTCATTTGATACTATTCATTCTCATACCTATCGTTAACTCTCACTAATAACCTCTGTTGTTACTTTCAAATTTTGATACCAACTGGTTTGGAGCCAATGGCGAGTAGGTTGTTATTCCATAGGGTTTAACAATCCTATTCACTTAATTTGTTTGCAGTTAATTAAGGCTGTGTTTGTAGTTTAGTGATTTGTGCGTTGATGGCCTCAGCTTCGGTGCTTAGTTGGGAATAAGTTTTAATATCGCCATTTCTTTGAGCCAACATGGCTTGTTCTAGTTTGGCCATATAGGCCTTCTTTAGTTTTTTCACAGGGTCTTTCTTGAATAATGACAGCATGGCATGGCCCTCAATGGTGTTATTCTATCTACGCTTTAAAAGGGTTTTTAGATTCATTCACCGCCCCTAATGAACCAAAACAGCTGTCGAGGCGTAAAAATGGGTACTGCGCGTTGAACCATGCTTAGACTATAAGAGTGTTAGACGCATAAGCTGTAACTGCCCAGAGTCCACTTTCATGACACGTGCTGCCTATTGGTTTACACAAGATCTGCGTATTGAGGATAACTCAGCCCTACAGGCGGTGTTAGCCCGCGCCCATGACGTGGCCTTTGTTTATGTACTTAACCCTGCGGATTTTGAGCCACGTGACTATCAAGTAAAAGCCATGGGTTTAAACCGTTGGCGGTTTTTATGTGAGGCGCTAACTGATCTTAACAGACAGTTGTACCGGCGCGGTCATTGTTTGACCTTATTGGTAGGTGAGCCCAATGAAGCAATCTCACAATTTATTCGCCAGTATAATGTGCAAACCCTTGGGGTGGCCCATCAAGTGGGTTGGTATGAGCAACAAGCCCTTGCCAATATTGAAAAGCAGCATGCAGATCTTGCCATTGTACGTCGATGGAATGCCACTTTATTTACTGCTGATGAAATTGAGTCTGGCCCGCTGGGTTCGTTTTCTCGCTTTCGCAATACCATGGAAAAAAAAGGCACGCCGGTATCGTCTATTGTACCGGTCATGCCTCAGCCTTGGCCTGCTCCTTATACTGGGGATGTTGTTACTGGTAGACATGAAGCGTTTGTCAGTCAATTGCATCAATATGAAAGTGACGTTCAACAGGGGAAAATCGACTCAAGTGGTGATTCACAGCTTGAGTTTGTAGGTGGTGAAAGCCACGCTTTAAAGCATCTGCAAACCTATTTTGAGTCTCGTCAAGCCGATACCTACAAACAAACCCGCAATGAACTGGACGACTGGCTAAGTTCCACCAAATTCAGCCCTTACCTGGCCCTTGGTAATATTTCCCCTAAACAAATCTGGCAGCGCCTTAAACAATATGAACATGAACACGGTGCCAACGACTCCACTTACTGGATTGGCTTTGAACTATTATGGCGCGAATATTTTCAATGGTTGTTATTGCAAAATGGTAAGCGCAGCTTTGCGTTTCAAGGTTGTGCCAAAGACAAACCCTTAACCAGTTTTTACCCAGAGCGCTTTGCTAAATGGTGCAAAGGGGAAACCCCCTACCCATTAGTCAATGCGTGTATGCATCAATTAAATATCACCGGCTATATGTCGAATCGCGGTCGTCAAATTGTGGCCAGTTGTTTGGTGAATGAGTTGGCATTGGATTGGCGTTATGGGGCGGCGTATTTTCAGCAGCAGTTGTTGGATTATGACGTGGCATCTAACTGGGGGAATTGGCAATACATTGCAGGTGTAGGTGCGGACCCAAGAGGTGGGCGTCACTTTAATTTAGAAAAACAAACACAACTTTATGATCCAAGGGGCCTATTCATTAATAAGTGGAATGGCCAAGGTACGCTTATGCCGCTGGATTCTGTGGACGCAGCTGATTGGCCCATTTGATATGAAAAAACAGCATCTACCTTCTAAAATATGTGTGGTGTGCCAGCGGCCATTTAGCTGGCGTAAAAAGTGGGAGCGGGATTGGCCACAGGTAAAATATTGCTCCAAACGGTGCGCAGGGCAGTCATCTAACAATAAACTTCATCAAGGCGTTGAATCATGAAATCCAAGTACCACACACTTCGTCTGATTTTAGGTGACCAACTTAACGCACAGCATTCCTGGTTTAAAACCAAGGATGATAAAACTCTTTATGTATTAGCCGAGCTGCACCAAGAAGCGCAATACGTGCTCCACCATATTCAAAAAATCAGTGCGTTTTTTTGTGCCATGGAGCAATTTGCCAGCGGCTTAAAAAAAGCAGGTTACCAAGTGTTGCACTTAAACTTGGATGATACCCAAGAGTTTGCAACCTTGCCTGATTTAATTAATTCGTTAGTTTCTCAATATAAAATTCAACGCTTTGAATATCAGTTGGCCGATGAATATCGGTTGCGCGAACAAATCAACCACATTGTGAACCAGTTTAATATTGAAAACCAAGCCTATGAAACTGAGCACTTTTATTTAAACCAAGCGGATTGTGAACAAGATTTTAAAAAAGGAAAGCGCCATCGTATGGAAGCGTTTTACCGCAAAATGCGTAAACGCTTTAATATATTAATGCACGGTGATGAGCCGGTAGGTGGGCAGTGGAATTACGATGGTGAAAACCGCAATAAATTAAAAGCCGCTGATTTCTCCCATGTGCCCAAACCCTTGGTATTTAATAATGATGTGCGGGATATTTTAACGCGCATTAAGCGCCACAAGATTCCCACCATAGGCGTCGAAACACCGGATTTACTGTGGCCAGTGAATCGTCAGCAGGCCAACGAGTTGCTGGATTATTTTTGTGAGCATGGTTTGAGTCATTTTGGCCAGTTTCAAGATGCCATGACATCACAACTTGATAAAAGTGAACCAGAGCACGCCCATGAAAAACGACAATGGAGTTTGTATCACAGCCGTTTGTCGTTTGCGCTGAATGCAAAAATGATCAGTCCGGTAAAAGTGGTGTCACAGGCATTAGCCCATTACCAAAAAAATAAAGACACCATCAGCTTGGCGCAAATAGAAGGGTTTGTAAGACAAATTCTAGGCTGGCGAGAATTTATTCGCGGGATTTATTGGGCCAACATGCCAGAGTATGCCCAACTGAATGCTTTGTCGGCCACGCGGGATTTACCCAGCTGGTTTTGGACAGGTAACACCCATATGAACTGCCTTAAGCAGGCCATTACTCAATCTTTAGATTATGCCTATGCTCATCATATTCAGCGTTTAATGATTACAGGTAACTTTAGTTTATTGGCGGGCATTAACCCCGACCAAGTGGATCAATGGTATTTAGGCATTTACATTGACGCCATTGAATGGGTAGAAATGCCCAATACCCGCGGCATGAGCCAATTTGCCGATGGTGGCATTGTGGGGTCAAAAGCCTATGCGGCCAGTGGCAACTATGTGAAAAAAATGAGTGATTATTGCAGTGACTGTCGTTACAAGGTCACCGAGCAAACCGGCCATCATGCTTGCCCGTTAAACGCCTTGTATTGGCGGTTTATGGATGAACATCACCAAACCTTTACCACCAACCCCAGAAACAAAATGGTCTATTCCAACTGGCTTAAAAAGCCCTCTGATCAACGGGATGCCATTTTGCAGCATGCTAATGCCAGCTTGATCAACATTGAGCAATTATGATGGTTATGGCTTCACTTTCTTTTGGGTAGGTATAAGTTAAACCACCTTAAGGGCTAACTCTGGTGAACCTAATACATGGTTGTCCGGTACGTAATATTCTTCGCTGCTGGCGCTGTTCCACCAGTTTTTCCAGGGCTCATCAATTGGCTGGCTGTTGACCAACGCGTTGTCTTTCAATATAGGCACAATCGCACCCATGGATACGCTCAAAGCATTGGGCGTTCGGCGTTTGATCATATTAGGTGTTAATGCTTTCGGGTCTTCTAACCCCATGCTGCCTACTAATTCATAAAAATTATGCAGTGTGTTGCGCTGAAAGTTGGCAACCCGCTGGCTTTTAATGTTTACATCGAGTGCGCGCCCACGTGCTGGGTCTTGGGTGGCAATGCCTGTTGGACAATGGTTGGTATTGCAACTGCGTGATTGAATGCACCCTAGGGCCATCATCATGGTACGCGCAGCATTGACGGTATCCGCTCCGGCTGCCAGTTTACTTAATAGGTCAAAACTGGATGCGGTTTTACCGGATGCAATAATTTTAATTTTATCGCGCAGGCCGCAACCAATTAACGCACTGTTAATTAAGTAAACCGCTTCAAGGCATGTCATGCCTAAACGATTACTAAATTCAACGGGCGCTGCTCCTGTGCCTCCTTCGGAACCGTCAATGGTGATGAAGTCGGGCAAGATATTGGTTTCTAACATGGCTTTGCAGATGCTTAAAAATTCAGCAGGGTTACCCACACATAATTTAAACCCAATGGGTTTGCCTTCACTTAAGGTGCGCAGCTGTTTAATAAAACTTAATAATGCTTTTGGTGAATGGGCCATAGGGTGGTTAGCCGGTGAGATGCAATCTTGATCTTGAGGCACACCACGAATGGCTGCAATTTCATCATTTATTTTTGATTTAGGTAAAACACCACCATGACCGGGTTTTGCCCCTTGGCTTAATTTAATTTCGATCATTTTTATATTGGGCAGGGTGGCGGTTTGTTTAAATTTAGCCGCATCAAACTCACCACTGTGTGTGCGACAGCCAAATAACCCCGAACCTATTTGCCAAACCAAGTCGCCGCCGTGTTTTAAATGATAAGGGCTGACGCCACCTTCACCTGTGTTGTGATAGAACCCACCGATTTTTGCTCCAAGGTTTAATGCTTCGATGGCGTTAGGGCTTAACGAGCCGTAACTCATGGCGCTGATGTTTAAGTAAGCCGCACTGTAAGGCTGTGTGCAATCATCACCACCAAATACGATGCGTTTATTTTGCTCGCTGACGGTTTTAACATGAAGGCTTTGCCATAGGCTTAAATAATTGTCTTCTAATAAATTACGCTGTGTTCCAAAGGCAATGGTGTCGCGCTCGTTTTTGGCGCGCTGATACACCAGTGAACGTTGTTCGCGGTTAAAGGGTAATTCTTCGGTATTGCTGGCAATAAAGTACTGTTGTATTTCAGCGCGAAAGGATTCTAAAAAATAACGAATATAAGCCACAACTGGGTATAGACGATTAAGCGTGTGTTTGCTCAACAAGACATCGTGTATACCAATCACGCTGTAGATCACAGTGAAAGCTAAAAAACTGTATGAGAGGGCGCTTGGGTTTAGCCAAACCCAGAATGCGGTTAATGCATTACCCAAGGTTGCTATGAGTAATAACGTTTTTTGCATGATGGTCATACGGAGACTCTTTTATTTAGTGCGCCGTTATTTACTGCGCATTAATTTTTGTTGGCGATATTCTTTAGGAGTGTACCCGCTCCATTGTTTAAAGGCACGGGTAAAGGCCCGAGGTTCACTAAAGTTTAACTGCTTGGATATTTTAGCAATGCTGATGGCACGTTTGCCCAATAACTTATTGGCCAGTTCTTGTCGCAGGCTATCTTTTATTTGTTGGTAGTTACTGCCTTCAGCATTGAGTTTACGCCTTAAGGTTTGCTCGCTCATGGCAAGGGATTTTGCCAGTTCTTCTGAGGTTGGCAGGTTGAGTATGTCATCCTCTTTAAAGGGTCGTGGGTCTAACTGTTGTTTGATGAGGGCAGTTAAGCTGGTGTCTTCACCGGGAATGGTGAGCATATCAATAGGGGCGCGACGTAAAAATACTTGTAAGTCCCCTTGAGATTTTATGAGCGGTTCTTGTAGATACTTTTTATGAAAGACCAAACGGTTGTATTTACTTTTTAAATAAGTAGGGCAGCGAAATAGTAAATCAAACTCGTCGCGATCCAGTGGCGTGTAATTAATATAAGCACCCAATAGTTTAATGGGTTTACCAATATACCAGCTGGCAAAGCGATGCCAGATGACGTGCCAGTACTCCACATAAAAATGTTCAAAATCTAATTCGGGGCGGCGAAATTCACTGGTGAAATACACGTGGTCGTCTTCAATGTCTAATGACATGTGTACTTCGTCAGTGATTTGGTTGTAAAAGCGAATGCCTTTTTGCAATAGCTCTTCAAGGGTTTGGCTGTGGCTGACCCATTCGGCCATTAACTCAAACGTGCCTACTTTAATAGGCTTTTCGGTAAACCCCATGAATTCGTCATTAAGTTCAAGGGCGATGCCAGCGTACAGTTTGGCCACAAGGTCCACACCAAAGCGAGCCTTTGGGTCTTTTAACGGTTTTTCAGGAATGCGGTATTTTTTTAACAGGGCGCGGGTATCTATGCCCTTGGCTTTGGCACCGCCGATTGCAGTGAGAATATAATGGGTGCCAATGCTTGCCATGATTTTTTCGCGAGCAGGCTCGCTCCTACAGGGTTGATGTCATTGAACGAGCGAGCCTGCTCGCGATCATTATTGGCCTTTAAAGCCCTTGCCCACGATATACACTTCGCGCGAGCGTGGACGAGAGGCGGCCGGTTTACGAATCAGCACTTTATCAAACGAGCTACGCACGTCTTTTAAGTATTCTTCATAACCCACACCTTGGAAAACTTTGGCACAAAAATGACCACCAGGTTTGAGCACGCTGCGGGCCATATCAAGGGCAAGTTCAACTAAGTACATAGATGAGTATTGGTCAGTGGCATTTACACCACTGATGTTAGGGGCCATGTCTGAGATCACCACGTCCACAGGTTCACCGTTAATGCTGGCCATAATCTCATCAAATACGGCTTCTTCGGTAAAGTCACCTTGAATAAAAGTAACACCCGCTAGGGCATCCATTGGCAGGATATCGGATGCAATGGTGCGCCCTTTATCGCCCACCCATGGGGCCACAATTTGAGACCAACCTCCTGGGGCTGAGCCCAAATCCATCACCACATTGCCTGGGCGAATGAGTTTGTCTTTTTCGTTGATCTCAATGAGTTTGTAACTGGCGCGTGAACGGTAGCCGTCGATTTGAGCGCGTTTAACGTAAGGGTCGTTAACGTGCTCATCTAACCACTTTTTGCTGGTCTTGGATCTGGCCATGTATGTATACCGTACTGCAGGTTTGTTCGAATTGGAGCGCATTGTACGCCTGATGTGAGAGTAGGGCAAAACGCAGTGATTCTGGAGTGTCCTCTACAATGCGGGAGAGTGCTCAGTGTGCCCGCTGAGCAAAGAGAGTGTATTGGGTATGCACGCGGCCAAACGTTATATAAACCCCTAACAACACCGCCAGTTATCACCTGACAATACCCCAACCAATCGCTACAATAGCGCCTATTATTTTAGTTACCCCCATTACTTCTTTTGCCGGAGACACCGGCCAGGAACGCGCCCCATGATTCGTATTACAGAATTAGCACTGCCCCTTGATCATCCACAAGACGCCATTGAAGCCGCGCTTTTAAAACGCCTTGGTATCAAAAAAGCCGATCTCATCGACTTATTAGTATTCAAACGCAGCTACGATGCCCGTAAAAAGAACACCGAAATTAAGTTTGTTTACATTTTAGATGTCACCTTAAAAGATGATGTCGAAGCCCAAGTGCTGGCTAAATTTGCCGACGATGCCCACGTGAAACCGGCACCGGATACCAACTACTACCCAGTGCCAGCGGCACCAGCAGATTTAACCGAGCGCCCTGTGGTCATTGGTTTTGGCCCCTGTGGTTTATACGCAGCGCTGACGTTAGCTCAAGCCGGTTACAAACCCATTGTATTAGAGCGTGGTAAAGAAGTGCGCGCCCGTACCAAAGACACTTGGGCGCTTTGGCGTAAACACGAATTAAATACCGAATCTAACGTGCAGTACGGTGAAGGTGGCGCGGGTTTATTTTCTGATGGCAAGCTTTACAGCCAAATCAAAGACCCTAAATTTTATGGCCGTAAAGTCATGCATGAATTTGTGCGTGCAGGTGCCCCAGAAGAAATCATGTATGTGAGCAAACCTCACATTGGTACCTTCCGTTTAACCGGCGTGGTATCCAAAATGCGCGAAGAGATCAAAGCCCTTGGTGGTGAAGTACGCTTTGAAAGCAAAGTCACTGATATTCAAATTGAAGATGGCCGTATTACCCAAGTGGGTTTAGCAAACGGTGAAACCATCAACAGCCGATATGTGGTGTTAGCTCTTGGCCACAGTGCCCGTGATACCTTCCGTTTGTTGCATAAAAAAGGTGTGTTCATTGAAGCTAAACCATTTGCTATTGGCTTTAGGGTTGAGCATCCACAATCATTGATCGACACCGCCCGTTTAGGTAAATACGCTGGCCACCCAGAGCTGGGCGCGGCGGATTATAAAGTGATTCACCACGCTAAAAATGGCCGCGCGGTTTACAGCTTTTGTATGTGCCCAGGGGGCACAGTGGTAGCGGCCACATCAGAAGAGGGTCGTGTGGTTACCAACGGCATGAGCCAATATTCCCGTAATGAGCGCAACGCCAACTCAGGTATTGTGGTGGGCATTCACCCAGAGAAAGACTTCCCAGGTGGCCCGTTAGCCGGTGTGGAATTACAAGAAAAACTTGAAAGCCACGCCTTTGAAATGGGCGGGCGTGATTACAGCGCACCGGGTCAATTAGTGGGGGACTTTGTAAAAGGCAAAGCGTCCACACAACTGGGTGAAGTGGAGCCGTCTTACAAACCGGGTATTAAATTAACCGACTTGGCGGATGCGTTACCTAGTTATGCCATTGAAGCCATGCGCGAAGCCTTCCCAGCATTTGGTAAAAAAATCCGCGGCTTTGATCGACCCGACGCCATTTTAACTGGTATAGAAACCCGTACCTCAAGCCCGATTCGCATTACCCGTGATAACGACACCCTGCAAAGTTTAAATACGCGCGGTTTATATCCAGCCGGTGAGGGTGCTGGTTACGCTGGCGGCATTTTATCGGCAGGCGTGGACGGCATTAAAGTGGCCGAAGCGTTAGTGCGCGACATGCTGGCGGATTTGAACGGTGAGCAAAAAGGCGACGTAAAATGAAATTAGACGACGCTAAAAAACTGCATCAAAAAAAATACCGCACTCAACTAGGGTATTACCTAGTGGAAGGTGAACATTTAATTTTAGAATTACAAAAAGCGGCGAATAATCATCCGCACAACTTTAAAAACACCCAGTTATATGTGACTGAAGAATATCAAGACTGGGCAAATAATCTGGATGGTGATTTTAAAATTTTTACCATCAGCAAAAAACACATGGCGCAGCTGAGTGATACCAAAACCCCACAGGGTATTGTAGCGTGTGTGCCGCTGCCTGATTTGAAACAAGCGCAATTAGATCAACAAGTAACACACCCTTCGACGGACGTTCGCGGGCTCACTGCTCAGGGCGATCCTTCGACTGACGGTGCTTCGCACCTGCTCAGGATGGGCGGGAAAGAGAAGTGTATTTATCTGCACGAAGCACAAGACCCAGGTAACCTTGGCACCATCTTAAGAACCCTTGCATGGTTTGGTGGTTTTAAATTATTACTGAGCCCAAATTCGGTAGACCCGTTTAATCCAAAAGTGGTGCGTTCAAGCATGGGCGCGATTTTCCATGTGCCCATGGAGCTAAACGTAGAACTTGCTGATTTGCAAAATCGTTTTAAAACCTTTGCCTATTTAGATATGCAAGGCGAAAAAGTAAATAGCCAAAAATTTGCAGAATTTGATTGTTATTTATTTGGCAACGAAGCCCGTGGAGTACCCCGCGATGCGCTGGCGGCTTTTAATGCCACTGCGTTTACTATTCCTGGTAGTGGGGTCATTGAGTCACTGAATTTGGCCAGTGCGGTGAATATGTGTGCCTATCAATTATCTTTATAGAAGAGTGGTTGCCTGTGTGAATTAGGCTTCTAATTTACTTTGTAGGAGGCCCCGCGCCCGGTCCGCAGTCTTACCCGCGAATGAACGTCACCCCCGAGTGCTTTTTTGGGGCGGGTATCCATTTCCGTATGTGTGTTATTTGGATAGTGTGAATTATTTGAATTTTTGCAATCTGGCTAATCAAAGCCCGCACGGTTTTCTTTTCTGGGTGCCTTTTAAAAAGAAATTGGCCCCAACCCCTCCGTCTATCCTGAGCCAGTCGAAGGGCGAGCCTAATTATCCACGGCAGGCATCTTGTCATCGCTCTAAGGCATCCATGCCTTCGCGATATTAGTACATCCTAGTACGTCATATTTAATTAGGTATTGGATATTGCCGTGAATAAATGGCGCATTATGTTATCGCTTCGTGCTTGGTTTGCTGTTGGTTCTGAAACGGTTTGGTTTATTTTGTAGGAACCAGCACCCGCGGGTGTATGGTGGGCTACCCCCTTGATCATTGCCCTTATTGAGAAGAATGGCAATGAATGACGGTTTACTGAATCTTGCAATTTAGGCAAGTTTATCAGTGCGATGTCTCTGTAGTTAGTGGGATAAAAAAAGAATGGAAGATTTGCCAAAAAAGTCATCATCCTTCATTATTAGTGAATTATAAGAATGTTTCGAAAAAATGCTTTATCTAACAGTACAATATATTATTTAATCACGTTACATAGAATGGACTGTTAGACATTCATAAATAAGCAATGTCGATATTTAAAAGGATACTGAAATGGCTGACTTAGAATCAGTAATTGCTACAAAACGAAATTCGTTAAAAACTGATCGTTTAGATATGTCGTTCGGTGAATTAATGAATATGTATGAAGATGGCGATTTGTTTATTTCTCCTGAGTATCAACGTGTATTTAGATGGTCTCTTTTTCAGCAAACTAGATTCATTGAGTCTGTTTTATTAGGTATTCCAATTCCACCAATATTTGTTGCTGAAGATGATGAGGGGAAGTGGGAAGTTGTTGATGGGCTTCAGCGAATATCAACAATATTTGCCTTTTTTGGCTTACTGGAAGATATACCAGATAAAAATAATACTACTCTAACCCAAGGTGAATTAGTTGAAGAGTTAGAAAGTTTAACTATTGATGAATTACCAATTAAATTAAAAACTACTATAAAGCGTTCAGTATGTAGAGTTGAGATTGTTAAGTGGGATAGCAAAGAAGATATCCGTTATGAATTATTCAATAGGCTGAATACTGGGTCTAGTCCGTTATCAGATCAAGAGATTAGAAATTGTATTTTTAGAAGTTATCCTGTAGATCTTAATAAAATCCTTAAGGAAGTTGCTGGAAAACCTGAGTTTGTTGAGTTAATAAGTCCAAGTGATTCAAAAAAAGAGCAGATGTTTTTAGAAGAGTTGGTGCTTAGGTATTTCGCTTTTAAAAATCTTGATGGTGACTTTAAGACAACAGTTCCTCAGTTTCTAAGTGAATACATGAAATCAGTTTCTAGTAATGAGGTTCCGTTTGACCTAGAAAAAGAGAAGCTGGAAATATCCAATTTAATAGATTTTCTAGTAGGTAGTTACGGAAAAAAAGTTTTTAGACCTAAGGGGAATTTTGCGCTACATATATTTGATTCTCTATCCTATGCATTGCCGAAATCATTTTCTGAAATTATTGGTAATGAAGAGAAAATAAAGGAAAAAATTGACCGGTTGTTAGAAGATGAGGAATACAACAGTATCGGAACAAGCACTTTTTCAACCGGCAGGATTAGAAAACGAATGGATAGGGCTTCGGAGATATTTTTAGATGTCACATGAGGTGGTTGTTGAAATTCAAATGGATAATAATTGGAGAGATGGTGAGCTTGCAAAATTCAAGGTTAATCCACACAAAGTAGATCAGCAATTATGGGATAGGATGTGTATTCCAATGATATATGCTCATTGGGAAGGGTATGTTGTTAGTTCTTTGAGAGTACTTATTGGACATCTAAATAAATTACAACTAAGCCCTAAGGAGGTCGATACTAAGTTAATAGTTATTGGCCTTGGGAATACTTACAATTCTTTAAGTGGTAAACAGAGGTTTGATCAGAAAGTTGATTTTACAAATAAATTTATTGGTCTTTTTGAAAATGCCATAAAATTTAAGAAAGAAATAGATACGAAATCAAACTTGAATAGCAAAGTTCTTAAGGAATTATGTGATATGTTTGGGTTTAAATTTGATAGTTTCGAAAATGTATCAAGTGATATAAATAGAATTGTAACCTTTCGAAATAAAATAGCACATGGTGAAAATTCAATTTTACCTGATACGGATAGTATTGAAAAATATATATCATCTGTAGCAATTGCTACTGATATCCTATTGCAGGAAATAGATAATTTTCTATCGAATAAGACTTACCTTCAGAAGGTAGCTTGAACTAAAGGGGCTGTGATGTAGGTCGGACACTGCCAAACACAGATCCTTTCTGAAAAGCTATAATATTCGACTTACAATTGATTCTAACGCAGTAAAAGGTCAGAGCATCTACCCCCTTAACACAAATTCCTAATAAGCCTCTTCAAAGCATTAGCGGTAAACCCATTAGGTTAAACAGCCTGAGATGTTGTGGCAGCTGATAACAACCTTTAATACAGGCCAATTCTTTAAGCCCCTTTTTCGTATGTGAAAGGCACTTTCAATCAAGGTGACAGAGTATTTGAAGTCTTTTGGCAAACCAAACCCGTTTTGATATTAATATGCGGCATCCGAGCGCCACATCACCAGAGCGTTTAGGTAATATACAAGGTTGGTGGCGTGAGGCTAGCCGCGAAGCGGGGGTACGGGGTGCAACCCCGAAAAGAAAAACCGTGCTGGCAAAAGCGAAGACTCTTGAGGCCATTAAAATAATTCACATTATTTATATAACGCACATGCGTAAAGATGTATACCAGATAGTTCGTTACTTATTTTTGGCATGCCGGTTTTTTAGCGCGGTGATCTTCAAATAAATAAGATAAATAGAATTATTTAAGTTAGCTGTTTATAGAAAATCAATAACTATTCGTCTTCCTTGAATACGCTCAGAACAGCTTAATTTACTCGTTAGTTATGACGATATATAAAGTTGATAAATGTTGAAGAAGTTTACATTTTATTAATGGCGCACTGCGTAATGTATATCGGGCGCAGGGCACCCTCCTACAAAAAACTTACCCCTTAGTCAACTGTAAATCAGTTACTAAATGCAGTGGCTTAAGTATGTGATTATATTTTCATCGTATTCACTGTGTTTAATTGAAAAGCGCTCGAATCTATTTCATTGTAATTAATTTCAATGAAATAGATTCTTGTAAAAAGACTACTTATTAATAGGGATTTTACTTTTGTATCACCCGTGTATACGCCAGCTCGTGTTGACCAGCTTCAACGGTATAGGCCTCTACGGTAAGTTCATTACCTATAAAGTTTAAGCGGAAAAAGCCTTTGGTTTTATCTTGCTGCCAAAAAACGTCATTACGATTTGCATCACTAAATGAGCGGGTTTTAGCGCCCGCACCAGAGACAATAAATTCGGTACTGCCACAGTTTTCACGTGGTTTTAAATATTGTAAGTCATGGTCATGACCGGTAATTAATAAATCGACGTTATCGCATACCGATTGCTCTAAAAAGTTGTGCCATACAATGCCCAATAAGGGAATGTTGTCGTATAGCCCAGCGTTACCGTGGCGGCCATTGGAGATGTAAGGGTGATGAGCAAAGGCAATACGCCATGGTGTTTGGCTGGTGCTGAGTTGTTCTTCAAACCAGGCTTGCTGTTTCTTTTTATAGGGGGTTTGATAATACTCGGGATTTAAGTCACTTAATGCAGCCAATGGGTTACTGTCTAGTGCAAAAATATCCACTAACTTAGCCTCGCTTGCTACTGGTGCTGCAAAGCGATAATAACGGGCTGGCATGTTCCATTTTTCACTGTAGCGGTCGGCTTGATAGTGATATTCCACTTGATGCTCACCTTTATTGTTATTTAACCCCAAACCGTCAATGGTGGAGTTATCATGATTGCCAAGGGCCATATAAAATGGGAACTCGAGATTGTCATATGGGTATTCAAATTTTGTCAGCATTTGCTGATCTTGCGCGCTATCAATGCCTACTTCATAAATGTTATCGCCTAGGCCAATAGCAAAGTCACAACTTTTTTCTGCACAAACGGCTTCTATTGCGCGGCTGACTTCATACTGGGCTTCTTCACCTGTGCCCATATCACCAATGGCAATAATAC
This sequence comes from Bermanella sp. WJH001, assembly GCF_030070105.1. Classification (NCBI taxonomy): domain Bacteria; kingdom Pseudomonadati; phylum Pseudomonadota; class Gammaproteobacteria; order Oceanospirillales; family Oceanospirillaceae; genus Bermanella; species Bermanella sp. WJH001. Next base: position 18,174 of record NZ_JASJOO010000005.1, read on the forward strand.
TTACCTGTGTATTGGGTGCAGGAATGGGAGTGGGCAAGGGGGTAGGCTCACTAGACATAGCTAAAGATAAGCCAGGGGCCAATAGGCTAGTGAATGCGAGAGTTGCTAGAGTTTTATTATTCATATTGTATCCTCCATGATCGGAGTGCACACACTAGCGAGAAGTTATTGCAATCAAAATACCTTAATACGACAGATTCATGTCATATGGGGACACATGGTTTAAAGGTTGAAGTACGTCACGAACACCCGTACTAAAAAGCAGTTATTACCTTACATAATGGGCTTACTCAAATAAGATACTTATTGATGAGCGCAAGTATTAGCCAGTACGCTGACTCTTGCATAAATGCTATTATCCGCCAATTAAAGATTGAGAAGTGAAAATATAGGGATCAGTATGAAATCATTTATTATTCATGCCATGAGTGCGGTGATTGTTTTTGATTATCTAGATTTGCTTTCGGATTAAATATTTCTCTCGATTATTTTACCTTTGGTCTTTCTTTATTCTATATTTAGGATGATCGCAAAAGTCATTATGGTGTTTTTTAATAAGCCGATGTATACAAAATAAAAAGAGGCGAAAAATAATGGATTGAATGGTGAAACAGATTTTTGGCCTAGCTGGTTTTTATTTGAATATGTTTTCAACTTGTATCAGGAGATATTAGCTTCTCTACCAGTCAATACTCTGGTGCTGATACTCTCTTATTCAGAAGGATACTGGTGTGTGATAATGTTTAATTTAACAATTTTAGCATTTCTAGTCCGACAAATAATTAGGAAGTATTTTTAAATTTTGAGTTAATCTAATTAATATAGTTATATGGTGTAAATTTTAATCTTTATAGTGATTTTCTGTTTATGGATTAATTGGATTTTTATAGGGATACTATGATTGCAAGAGAGTGGAGGGCGACTTGTCCTAAAGAATATGAAAAAGGATTTATAGCATACCTTTATGAAACCGGCATAAAAGATACAGCCGCTACTAAAGGTTTTTTAGGAGCTCAAATTTTAAATCGTGATTTAGCGGATGATGTTGAAATTACTTTACTTACATATTGGGAAAACATGGAGTGTATTAAAGTATTCGCTGGTGAAGATATTAATATTGCTAGATTGTACCCAGAGGATGATAAGTAAAAATTAAAACCTAATCATTATGTAAATCATTACGAGGTTTGTGAAAACATTTGGTTGTAAAGGTGGATTAGTCATGTAGGTCGGGCGGTGCCCGACACAACCCCGTTCTGGTGATGCATACATTATACTCAAAATTTATTCTAGCGGCATTCCCTATCAGGTTGTGAGTTCCTCTGCCATAGCGTCGGGCGGTGCCCGACCTACAGTTTAATAAAGTATAACCTGCTACAATTCTCGCCATTAAACGTAAACCGATTTACCTGATTCACCCCAATTACCACTAATAGACACTGCCTATGCGACTGCTAAAAACCGCGTTTCACCCTGATATTTCCCCAATCGATACTCTACCAGAAAGTGAGTTTGTCATGATTGAACGTCACGCGGCCCGCGGCATCGTCATAAAAGGGGAAGATATATTATTGTTATATACCCAGCGTTATCACGATTACAGCTTACCCGGTGGTGGCATTGACGAAGGGGAAGATGAAGTGGCTGGTTTAATGCGTGAGTTACAAGAAGAAACGGGTGCCAGGGGTATTCGTAATATAAAACCCTTTGCTCGTTATGATGAGTATCGACCTTGGTATAAAAACGATGCAGATATTATTCATATGATCTCCCATTGTTATGTCTGTGAGATTGATGATGAATTAGGGGATACCGCGTTTGAATCACATGAGATCAGCAATGGAATGAAGCCCGTATGGATGAACATTCATCAGGCTATTGCCCATAATGAAGATATTATTGCCAACAGTGATAAAAAGGGGTTGTCCATTGATCGTGAAACCTTTTTGTTAAAGGTGATCGCGCAAGAATTAATAACGGATTGACCGCTTGAGCGGATGAAGGCCCGTTTTTGAGGCTAAATATGATGTGTAGGATGGGTTAGCGAGACCCGAGCGTAACCCATCAATGGTTTTAACGTGATAACGGTTTTTTAGCACTTCGTGATATTTACAGCTAACCCTTCTCACTAATACCCCTGCCTTTCATATGCTTAGCCTGATTCTTTATTCGCTGCTGAGCATATTTGAAAATCACAGTGTTAATTTACCTAAAAAATACGTATTCTTAGGCCCTTGTTAAGGAGATGAATTTTGAAATCTGCAGCTGTATATTTAATGATTGGGCTAATTCGTTTGGTGTCGTTTTTACCACTGCGTGGCGCACATGGTCTTGGTTGGCTGATTGGCATGATTATGTGGCATAGCCGTGGTGGCTCATCAAAAGTGGTTATGCGTAACCTAGAGTTATGTTTTCCGGATCAAACCCATGAAGAGCGCCAAAAAATGGCTAAAGACAGCTTGATTGCCTTGGGTAAAACCTATGGCGAAATGGGTATCTCTTGGATGTGGCCGATCCCTAAGGTGAATAAACTCATTACTAAAGTAGAAGGTTTAGAATATTTACAAAAAGCTCTCGATGATAAAAACGGCATTATTATTATTGCGCCGCATTTAGGAAATTGGGAATTACTGAACCATTTTTTCCGTCAGTATTTATTTATGACGGTGATGTATAAGGCGCCAAAAATCCCAGCCCTTGATAAATTTATTTTCAATACTCGTAAACGTGTGGATGTAGGCTTGGTACCTGCGGATAAAGGCGGTGTGTTGTCATTGTTTAAGGTTTTGGATGATAAAGGTGTTATTGCGGTTTTACCTGATCAAGAACCCAGCTTAAAAAGCGGTGTGTTTGCACCTTTTTTTGGGCAGCAAGCGTTAACCGGTAAATTGATTGGGGAGCTGGCGAGAAAAACCCCTGCGTATTTATTGTGCTGTTATGCTAAACGTTTAGAAGATGGCAACTATGGGGTGGTGCTAAAACCTGCCAATCCAGACATTCGCAGTGACGATTTAGTCGTTTCAGCGACGGCCCTTAATCAAAGTATTGAAGAATGTATTTTAGATTGCCCTGAGCAATATCAGTGGGTTTACAAACGCTTCCGCAAGCAACCAGAAGGTAGTCCTAGCCTTTATCGTAAAAAATAAGCTTAAGACGTCAGTCTTTTATTGGATTCGAGACCCCCAATACTCCTAGCATATCAATTATTATAAGGCTTCTTTTTAGAAGCCTTTTTTATGCAAACAAACTTTATGATGCGAGTGTGTTTAGGTGGCTTGCCATGAGACTCAATCACATGGGGTGGTCCAATGGTTTAGCTGTTTGATTTTGAGTGAAATAGAAAGCACTGAGAAATCAATTTTTACATTCAATAGGCATCGATACCTTAATATTCTGCATAAATTCAATACCTACATGCGCAGGTATATCTCAATTAATATAAGTTCTTCATATCGTGTTTAACAATTGCATCGACAACTATAGTGGTGGCTTTACCCATTAAGCCGGTGCCTTTCATATGAAAAGCTAATGCTTTGGAAAATGGGGTTAATGCTTTTTTATCAACATATTCTTTACTATCCCATAGGTGTGATATTGCTAAGCGTTGATCAAGTTGAAAGTGTTTTGATATTACTTTAATTACAATGCCTATCTTAGCTTGTTTACCATTTACGTCACTGAGTGCTAATAGGGTCGGATCAGTTGTGACATGAGCTTGGCCACTGATATTTAGTGTGTATGCCGTATTAGGCACCATTAATAATAATTCAATATTTGGGTTGCTAATAATATTGCGCAGGCTAACGGCTACTTTATTGCCAGGACGCTCTGGCATGAATAACGTGTCGTTGTTAATTGTTTTTATAAAACCCGCTCCATCTCCGCGTGGAGAAATCTCTGTTTTACCTTGAACATTATGTGTTTTTAATAGCCCGTAGGGTGATTGATCTATTATGTTGTGTTTTGTAATGTCGGCTTGTGATTGAGCTCCCTGATTTTCCCTAAATAACTCAGATCGTGCGGCAGCTCTGGCGCAATGAAAATATACGCCTTGTATATTGAATATCCCGTTGTGAGTATTAATAGCGGTTAGCGTGCCATTTATACGCAGGTTATGGCCGATACCAGGCACCATAAAAAATAAACTGGCATAACAGGTGTGTTCACTAGATTTTAATGGGTAACTTTCGGGTAAGTCTGTGAGTATTAGTTGAGTTTCGTTTTCAACCTTTATATTGGTTTTGCATATTAGAGGGATCATTGGATTACCGGGTGAGTTGCCCAATATCACCACGTTGGCATGGTTAATAAACTCTAATGAGTAGAAATCTAAGGTGGGTTGTATGCGCTTATCTAATAACGCAGGTGCAGCCGGTATGATTTTACGAAGGGCGGATTCAGACACAATAGCATGTGATAGTGAGTAGGTTATTTCTTGTTTATTTTGTATAGTTTGGTTTGCGTTAGTCATGTTGAAAACCTTTATCAAAGCGTCAATAAACAGTTAATGCATAGCTGAATCATGAGTGTAAAAGACACAGCAATGGGATGTGAGGTATATGGTTTCAAATGAGTGGAAAATGGATTCAAAATTGAGTCAGTTATGCTGAATGCCTTAGTTAAAACCGTATCAGCTGTTGCCGTGGTGGATCTGGCCAATGAGTTAATCATGCGTGACGTGTTGAGTGAGCCTGAATTGAAAGCTATGAATAGCGATGTGTTCGATCAATACAGCTTGTTTAAGCAGGGTGAGTCCATAGTTGAGAACCGCTTAGCAGAAATGCATTTGGTATCATTGTGGAAAAAGGTGAATCCAGTATCTGATGTGGCATTTGAAGTAGGCAGAGCAGTTAATCACAAAGCCAAAGGCCTATTGGCCAACTGGATTTCATATAGTGACAGCTTAGCTCAAGCATTTGAAATATTTACTCATAACGTGGCTTTGTTAAATCATGCTGAACACTGGGCATTAGTGACGTCAGAAGAGTCAGATAATGTTATTTTAGAATTTGAACACCGTTCATCCTATACATATCCTCATTTGGCGATTGAGCGCAGCATGGTGGCCATTATTGCGTGGGCTAATTATTTTCTCAGGCATCCTATAGACGTGCAGTGTGCACGGTTTACCTTTGCTAAACCAAATCATAGTCAAAATTACCAAAGAGTATTTGGTAACAAGTTAGAATTTAACGCTGCCGTAAATCAGATTGTGTTATCTAAACCTGTATTTTACCAACCTCTAGATAATGCAAACCCATATTTACGTGACGTGTTAAAAGCACGAGCTCAAAACGTTAACTTAACTATTAATGCACTGGAATCAACTGTTGCAAGCGTGAAAATGCTGTTACATAGAAATCTTGCTAACTTTAGTAATATTGAAAGTGTAATGGGCTCACTGCACATGAGCCGAGCTACCTTATATCGTAAACTCAAGGATGAAGGGACGACGTTCTCTCAGTTAGTAAAACAAGCAAGATTAGATACACTGCTGGATATAAAACAAACATCACTAAGCACTGAGGCTCGTGCTGAAAAATTAGGGTTTAGTGATGTGAGCTCTTACTATCGATTTATAAAAAAAATCGAACGGCTAATTTTTTAATCATGAGTTTTTACGGTAAATATTAATACTGAGTTGTGGATTGAAGCAGTGACTAATATCGACTATCACTCATAATAATATCCAGAGTGTGTCGTGCTTTTTTCGGGTCTTTTAAATCTTTGGCTTCAACCATTTCACAACCATCTGCAATCATTTCTTCGAATGTACTTGGATAATAGCGACAATCATCTGGGCGGTTGTAATAGATCGCGCACGTGTAAACCTTGCTATTGGGGGCGTTTTCTAGGAAGGGGCATAATTCAATTGGTTGCTTGGTATTTGGGTCATACCAGATTTTGCCATTATGCACATAGGCGGCGATGTCAGGTGCCTCGTCTTGCCAGACGTTGATCTCAGCTTTTGATGCCGATAAACCACCGTTGCTGTATTTGATGCAGCATTTTCCGCATGAATTGCAATCTTTCATAGCTGGCGTCTGATTCTAGTAAGGGTTAGAAGGTTTATGAGATCAGGGCAGTTTACGCAAACATGGGTAAAAGTCTTTAGTTTTTATCAATAAGCTGGGTGTTGAGGTTAACTACTATAAACACGGCGGTTGAGTAGAAACCGGTTTTTACCATCTGTTTTTGCACGAAGTAATGTTTGGTCGGCGCGCTCTATGCAGTCAGTCATGGCGTTTTCATTGCCTGTTGTCAGATAACCACCAATTGAAATACTCATTGGCGGTAAGTTAGGCTGTTTGATTGCGCCAATGGATGCCACCAATGCATTACCTAATGCTTGAGCTTCTTCTTGGTTGTGATCTTCTAAGATGATCATGAATTCTTCACCGCCATAACGGCTGACAAAACCATTTTTACGTTTAGTATGTTGGCTTAAGGTATCGGCAATTAATTTAAGCGCTAGGTCGCCCGCTTTGTGACCATATTGATCATTTAATTTTTTAAAGTTATCGACATCGGCCATCATGACAATCATATTTTTGGGAATTAATGTATCGTAGCTTTCAATTTTCTGCATAATTGATAAGCGATTAGGCAGTTCAGTGAGTGCATCTTTAAAAGCCTGTTCTTTTGAATTACGTTCTTGTTCTTTAAGTTTTTGGGTGGTTAAAAAATAATTCAATAAATACCGTTCACGATGGGCGACGGTGAGCAAACCCAAGATAGAAGCTATTAAAAATACAATGGTGTTGTTAAAAATCACGGATAAATCGGTAGTTGAAAATAAACTAATGCCAATCACATAACTGGCCCAGCAAATGGTGGTGATCGCAGAGGTAAGCAGAAGTGGCGCCTGAAATAAGGTGCAACAATAAATAATGATGATAATGGTGCCTTGCTGATAGGTATCTAACCCGGCGTTGGCGGCCAATATGCCTATATAAACAATTACGGTGTTGTAGGTAATTAACGCCAAAGCCAGTAATAAATAGGCATTGCGTAACGTCAAGTATTCAAGAGTAAAGGCGCCAGCGACGCAAGCGAGCACCACTGAGGTCCTTAACCAAGCTAATTCATGGAAATGTTGTTGTAAAAAATGGGCATCTGATACTAAGAATATCAAGGATAGCAATAGGGTGATGATGGTAAAAAAACGGGAAGAGCGTATCTGCTGTGTGCGAATCTCGTTATTAAATAATGTAAGTTGTGTGCTGCTTAGCTGGCGACTGACGCTTAACTGATCAAACCCTACCATGCATTGCACCTAGATTATTTAAAGTTGTCTGAAGCGGAACCACCTTTTGAGTATAGGAAAATATACTATTCAAACAAGTGATTATTCAGTGTTAGGTCCGGTTACGCCATGGTGCGTGCTATACGCTTAAACGAGCCTGATTTTGCTTTTTATGTGCTTGCAAGTTATGGGTTGAATAAAAAGTTTGCGCAAAAGTGCATGTTGCAGCCAATGTTTGTTGAATTTTTGGCGTATTTAGTGATCTGATGAGGCTAATTACCCCTATTACATATAGATGATTAATGGATTTGTTAAAGATGATTGAAGTTGAGCAACTGTGTAAGTCTCTTACCTTGGGTGAGCAGACCTTGGATATCCTATCCAACGTGAATCTCTCGGTGGCAGCAGGGGAGACGATTGCCATTGTTGGCAAAAGTGGTTCGGGTAAATCTACCTTGTTAAGTTTGTTAGCTGGGCTGGATCAAGCCACAAGCGGCCATGTGCGCATTAAAGGCCAAGACTTGTCACAGATGAGTGAAGATGGGCGAGCCGCGGTGCGCAAAGAGCATGTGGGCTTTGTATTTCAAAACTTCCAACTACTCCCACATTTAAGTGCGTTAGATAATGTCATGTTGCCACTGGAATTAACTGGTGATGTCCATGCTAAAACCAAAGCCATGAGCTGGCTTGAAAAAGTGGGCCTTTGTGAGCGCTTAGATCATCAACCCAATCAATTAAGTGGCGGTGAACAACAGCGTGTGGCTATTGCTCGTGCATTTGCCTGTGAGCCGGATGTGTTATTTGCGGATGAACCCACGGGTAATTTAGATGAACACACAGGTGAGAAAATTGAAGATCTACTGTTTGATTTAAATGCGCAGCTCAATACCACACTGGTATTGGTTACTCATGATGAAACCTTAGCGAAGCGCTGCCAGCGTCAAGTGCATTTAATCGACGGCAAATTAATCGAAACCGTAACCAGTGATAGCGTGACACTTTAATCGCGAGCAGGAGAGAATATGAAACACCATCAGGTTTTTCTGCTGGCATGTAAGCATTGGTTAAATGATTTACGCAGCAGTGAAAAACGTTTATTAATTGCCGCCACGTTGCTTGCGGCATTAAGCATGTCAATGATCTCAAGTTTTAGTGATCGTTTATCTCGTACCATGGAATACCGCGCCAGTGAATTAATTGCAGGTGATTTAACTGTATTTAGTACTCGAGCCTTATCGGATGAATACATCCAATATGCACAGTCTCTTGGTTTAAATACCTCAACGGCTCTTGGTTTTTCAACCATGGCCTATGCAAATGAGCAACTACAACTGATACGGGTGCGTTCAGTTGAAGATAATTACCCTTTAAAAGGTTTTAATCAGGTGGCCAATGGTTTTTATGCCCAAGCCAGCACCGAGACCCAGTTAGTTAAATTAGCACCTGCATTGGGTAAGGTGTGGGCAGAAGAGCGTATTTTGCAAAAGTTAAATGCCAAACTAGGCGATACCATCGAAATTGGTAACGCTGAGTTTGTGGTTGATAAAGTTTTACAACAAGATGCAGACCGCTCTGGTAGTTTATTTAGCCCTTTTGGACGTTTGTTAATGAACTATGGCGATGTAGCCAAAACCGGAGTGGTTAATGAGGGTAGCCGCATTTGGTATAAACAATATTATACCGGCAGTGAAGACGCGCTAGCGCAATTTGTCAGTTGGTTAAAACCGCAATTAAACAAAGCGGATAAACTAGCTGGTGTTGAAGATAGCCAAAATAATGTAGGCAATGCTCTAAAAAAAGCACAGCAATATTTATCATTAGCCAGTTTAATTAGTGTGTTGTTAGCTGCTGTTGCTATTGCTTTATGTGCAAAGCGTTATAGTGAGCGGCATTACAATACAGCTGCGTTACTGCGTTGCTTAGGGGCATCCAGTGCTCAAGTGCGTAATATATTTATTTATAAACTATTGTTCACCGCGATTTTAGGGGCGGTAATCGGGGCTATTTTAGGCTTTGTATTGCATTTTGCGTTACTTGAAACCGTGGCCGATATTTTACCCAAAGATTTAATGCCAGCGCGTATATTACCGGTTTTAATCAGCTTGGTTTGTGCTGCCCTTGTATTGATGCTGGTAGCATTAGCGCCTATTTTAAATTTAAACCAAGTGAGCCCAGTACGAGTATTACGCCGTGAACTAGCGCCACAATCGGTAAAAGCAAATGTGTTTTTTGTACTGGCTGTTGTGATTATGCTGGCGCTGGCGTTTTTGCTATCGGGCAGCATTATTTTATCGGTTGTATTTGTCGTGGGGCTGGCCATGTTATTGCTGGTTTACGGTGTTTTATCAAGTGTATTGTTAAAAGGTTTGATGAAAATACAGGGCTTTTTTCCTAGCTTTATCCAAGTGGGTTTAAGTCAGCTTGATCGGCACCAGTATTATGCTCGCTCGCAGGTGGCTGCTTTTGCGTTTATTTTTACTTCAGTTGCGTTAATTTGGTTGGTGCGTGGCGATCTATTTGACGATTGGCAAAAACAAGTGCCAGCAGATACGCCTAATCATTTTGCAATTAATATTTTACCGGATAAAAAAGATGAGTTTGCTCGCTCCCTTTTAGAAAAAGGGTTGGCGGCAAGTGATTTTTATCCAATGGTACGTGGTCGATTAACTCATATTAATAATGTGAATGTTGATGATTTATACCCAGAAGATGATGCACCTAATGCTTTGAAGCGTGAGTTGAATTTAACCTGGAGTGCGCAACTAACCAAAGATGAAACACTCAGTGAAGGGACATGGTTCGATGAGCAATCTATTACAGAAAATGCCATTTCTATTGAATCAGAATTAGCTCGGCGTTTGAAACTGTCATTGGGGGATAACATTACCTTTAATATTGCCGGCAGTGATATTGTGACGAAAGTTAAAAACTTTAGAAATGTGAAGTGGGAAAATTTTCGCCCTAATTTTTATGTGGTATTTGCCGATGGTGTGATTAATGATTTTCACCATACTTACATCAATAGCTTTTATTTACCGGCCACTGAAAGCCGCTGGTTGATCGATATGAACCAGCAATTTAAAGCGGTAACGATCATTGAAATTGATCAGATTCTAAAGCAGGTTCGCGAAATTTTAACGCAAACCAGTGTGGCGGTTGAGGCTATATTGGCCTTGGTATTGATTTGCGCCATGGTGCTCATGTTTGCAACGTTATTAAGTACGCTCAGTTTGCGTAAACATGAAGCGGCTTTGTTCCGTACATTTGGTGCCAGTAAAAAAATGATACGGGCACGTATACGCAGTGAATATGTAACGTTAGCTCTGGTGGCCAGTGTGTTAGCCATTGCATCATTTGAGTCTATTAGTTTTGCTTTGTATGTGTTTATTTTTGATGTGAGCTGGTTACCTCATTGGTCTTTGTGGGTTGGGATTCCAACATTGGCACTGATCAGTATTTTAGTCAGTGGTTTTTGGGCAAACCGTGATGTATTAAATGCGTCCCCCCGACAGTTATTACAGGATATCTCTTAGGAAAAATATGAGTTCTTTTGATTGCATTGAAATAAAACCAAAAGCAGGCCCAGCCAATGCTGCAATTATTTGGCTACATGGCCTAGGTGCCAGCGGAGATGATTTTGCGCCTATGGCAAAACATCTGCATTTAGATAGCAGTATTGCCATGCATTATGTATTGCCCCATGCACCACTGCGAAATGTCACTATTAATGGCGGGGCGCGCATGCCTGCTTGGTATGATTTAGAGATTCATGGTGTTGAGCGTAAAGCAAATTTAGAGGACCTTGCGCAATCACGTGATCAAGTGCTGGCAAAAATTGAAGCGTTAATAGCTGCCGGTATTAATCATAAGCGGATTATCATTGCGGGGTTTTCTCAAGGCGGAGCCGTGGCCTATGACACCTTATTTCACTGTCAGCATGCCTTAGGGGGCGTTATGCCCATGAGTACCTATATTGCCGATGTAGACGCTGTACAGCATTGCAAATTCAAACAGACACCTGTTTGGTTGAGTCACGGCACATTAGATGATGTTGTACCAAAGGGATTAGGTGATCGTGCATTTGAAAATTTGAAAAAGGCAGGGTTTGAGCCAACCATGAGTGAGTATCAAATGGCGCACAATGTATGCCCATCACAATTAAAAGACATACAGGCGTTTATTCACAAGGTGCTGGCTTAATTAATAATTCCTGACATATCTGCAAGGGAGTAAACAACAAACAGGCTAATGGCGATGAATAAAATATTTTTAAACTCTGTCATGAAGTCTGTGTGTCGTGCAATGCAAAGTACAGGGGCAACTAAACAGGCCACAAATACCGGTTGGATCACCGCGAATATTAAGGTGTTGACATTGCTTTGATGTAATGGGATTTCATTAATGTAGGCGCTAAAGTTGAAGTTGATAACGCATAATAAAACATGAATAAAAAATGCCACACTGGCCAGAGTGGTATTAATGAGTGGGGCCTGCTTTGCCCGAGTCCGTGCGTTCATGAGTTGTTTAACCAAAGTGAAAGTAGTCGATCTAATTTGGCGTATTAAATCAGTAACGTCTTCGTTAATGCGTAATAAGTTGTAAACACTTGATTACATTTTGTAGCGCCCACAAAGAATATTAGGCAACTGCCTGAATTACACAAATGAGAATACAAGGGTTTTAAGGCTATTTAGTTTTTACCTGTCTATTTTTAGCATCCAACCACTTATAAAATTTGAAGGCCTCTATGCTTTTGTATATGGGCATAACCAATGGAAATATCCAGTTTAAGGCGAGTGTTAACACGCTGAGTTTGCTTGGATATATGCGTTTACAATTGCCCTTGATTCCTTTTATGGCTGCTTTGGCTACGTCTTGGGCATGTTGAGTTGGCCAAGGTATTGGGGCAGTGGTATCAAAGAAATGGGTTTTAGTGGCAACTGGGCATAACATCATGATATGCCCGTTATCTTGTTTTTCTCGACGATAGGCATCAGCCCAAGAGAGCAGGGCGGCTTTGGTTGAGCTGTAAAGGCTATAACCTGGCAGGCTGTAAATCCCCATAAAACTGGCGGTGATTAATACCCCGTATTCACGTCCTTGATTAATGCGGGCCATTTTTTGACTGGTGTAGATGGGGCTAAACGTATTGCATTGGTAAATTTTCTCAATATGTTGCCAATCTTCTTGTTGGGTTTGCTCGTAATAGGCAAACCCTGCGTTGGCGATGAATAAATCAATTGTGCCCATGTTATCTAAGGCCACGTCAAATAGAGCATCAATTCCTTGTTGATTGGCAATGTCATGCTGGGTGAAGTGAACACAGGCGGGTAATGATTCGCTACAAGGGTTAATGTCACTTGCCACGATAGAAACATTAGGAATTTTACACAGAGCCTTCAGCATGGCTAAGCCGATACCTGATGCAGCTCCGGTGATGACGATATTTTTATTATTAAGGTTCATAGTCATGCCCAGAAGGTTTCTAGGCATGGTAGAAAAGATCGCTTTTTTAAGCAAGCGCTTGCTTGGTTTCGGGGTGGGTGATTATAGCCAACTTTATAGTTTGCAGTTTAACTCGCCATAGTCAGCGCCACGCATTTCAATTTTACAACGCTGGTTTAACACCCATAACGAACCGCCACAGTTGAGCTTGGCGCTTTCTAATCCTCTGGTAATATATCCACCACAGCCCCGTGAAACGGGTTTTAAGTCGCTGCCTTTACATTCAATCGATAGTGAATCTTGCCCTTCACGCTTGGCGGTGCAGTTTTTTTCGATATCCAGATACCCAAAGTTAAAGCCTGATATGTTCGAGCCTTCCAGTTCAGCGGCCATACTGACATTAATGAACAGGCTAATTAGGAAAAACAGGACATATTTCATTCGCAGACCCCAAAGTAAGTGATTATGGACAAATTAAGCCTAGGCTTTTTATGAACATTAGACCAATACTGGCGCATGGCCAGTAATCTCGGTAGAATACGCCCCCTGATTTTATCCGTATTGGCCCTATCGTGGTCAATGTTCTATGTCTTTAGGAGCACTTCATGTCCAAGATCAATAAGATTGTTTTGGCCTACTCCGGTGGCTTGGATACTTCTGTAATCGCAAAATGGTTACAAGAAGAATACCAAGCTGAAATTGTAACTTTTACCGCTGACTTAGGTCAGGGCGAAGAGTTAGAGCCTGCGCGCAAAAAAGCCGAGGCCATGGGCATCAAAGAAATCTATATTGAAGACTTGCGCGAAGAGTTCGCCCGTGACTTCGTATTCCCAATGTTCCGTGCAAACGCCATTTATGAAGGCGAGTACTACTTAGGTACGTCGATCGCGCGTCCTTTAATCGCTAAGCGTTTAATTGAAATTGCTAACGAAACCGGCGCCGATGCTATTTCTCATGGCGCCACTGGTAAAGGTAACGACCAAGTACGTTTCGAGCTAGGTGCATATGCCCTTAAGCCAGGTGTACAAGTGATTGCGCCTTGGCGTGAGTGGGACTTGAACAGCCGTGAAAAACTAATGGCTTACTGTGCTGAGCACGGTATTCAAGTTGAAAACAAAGCGGGTAAAAAATCCCCTTACTCAATGGATGCTAACTTACTTCACATCTCTTATGAAGGTGACCTAATTGAAAATCCTTGGAGTGAGCCAGAAGAAGACATGTGGTTGTGGACTAAGTCTCCAGAAGCCGCTCCGGATACACCAACATATTTAGATATCACCTTCAAAGGTGGTGACATCGTTGCAATCGACGGCAAAGAAATGAGCCCAGCAACGGTTATGGAATACCTAAACAAAGTAGCGGGCGAAAACGGTATTGGTCGTACCGACATCGTTGAAAACCGTTATGTGGGTATGAAAGCACGTGGCTGTTACGAAACCCCAGCCGGTTTTGTTATGTTAAAAGCTCACCGCGCAATCGAGTCGATCACTCTTGACCGTAACGCAGCTCACTTAAAAGACGAGTTAATGCCTCGTTATGCTGAGTTAATTTACAACGGTTACTGGTGGAGCCCTGAGCGTAAGATGCTACAAGCGTCTATCGATGAGACACAAACCTATGTAAACGGTACAGTGCGCGTTAAACTTTATAAAGGTAACGTGATTGTGGTTGGCCGTAAGTCTGATGACTCTTTATTTGACGAAAGCATTGCAACGTTTGAAGACGATGCCGGTGCATACGATCAAAAAGACGCAGCGGGCTTCATTAAATTGAATGCATTACGTTTACGTATTGCTGCGAAAAAAGGCCGTGATTTACTTTAATCTATTAACGTAAATTTGTGGTTTAAAAAGCCCTGCTTTGGAAACAAAGTAGGGCTTTTTTTGTGGGTGTGTTTTTTAGTGACTGAAGATGAAAAATTAATGTTTGAAGGTTTCTTGCTTCACCACAAATACACCGCGTATATCGCCTAATTTAAAGCCCGTTGCTTGATCATTTGGATATAACTCAGCGAGTTTTTCTTTAACCGCTGGCAATACCTTTTCGCCGTGACAGGCAAGGCATGGCTCAGTGGTCGCAATGGCTTTTACAAAGTACCAGCCGTCGCTGCGATGTTCGCTGTATTCAAGTTGTGAGATGGCTTCGCCATTTTCTTTGCGTTGTTCTAATGACATTAATACTTGTTGTAACCATGCATCCGGGGAGTTGTTTGGGTTTCGTATTTTTAATGAGCTGCGGCTGATCTGCCAAGGTGTTTGGCTATGTTGTGATGCGATGGCAGGGGCTGAAATGTTGCAGGCAGTAATAGCGGCTACTGGGCCCTGAGCTTTCATTGATGAGATCAATGTTTGTTTGAGATCGGAGCCAAAGCCTTGAATGATTTGGCGAGCCGCTTCTTTTTTTTGAGTATCGGCATCATTTGCCAGCGCGGCTTGGGATATCAATATCGAGATTAGAATCATGAGGTAATGCATTGCATACTCCTTATATTAGTCTTATCTAATGTATTTGAAAGCTTGGTGAGATACAAGTTCTTTAATCTAAGGAATATCAGGCAAAAAAAAGCCAGTTCAAATGAACTGGCTGTTTGTGCAGGAATAAGTTATTTCTGCCCATCATAATGTAGCAATAAAGTTTTACTGGTATCCGCCAGTACATGTTGCTCAAGGTAACTGGCAACGGTTTCTTTATCTAATTCTGCAATAAAGTCAGCTAGCGTTTGCTGGGTATTAAATTGCGAATTGTTGCGGTCAATCTCGCTCCAGAACTGATTACTTTTCTCTTTTAAGTTCAGAGGTTTTTTAAGTAGATTAGTGATTAACCCTTGCTGATGAGCGGCAAAATCCTCTTCGCTCATGTTACGAATCTCACTAACGTAACCTTGCAAAAACTGCTGGCTTTCATTGAGTAAGGTTTGAGAGTCAGCCGTTGGTGATTGCACAATAAAAGCAAGGCCGCCTTGATCAATCATAGGGTAAGGGGTTGCAAATACGATGTAGCCGTATTTCTTCTCGGTACGCATGTACGTGTAGTAAGGGGAGCGTACGATTTGGCCAAGTAAACCCATGGTGGCACGTTCTTTCAGTGTGTCTGTTTTTGCTTGTACGTACCATGTCATGGCGTTGTCGTTGTGTTCGGTATTTATGACTTGCTCGCTCAATCGAGCAGGTAATTGCAGTACATGTTTACGTTCTACCGTGGTTTTGTGGCTATTTTCTAACAGTGCTTTTTTGATGGTTTTTGAAGCATTCATCAACTGTACTTGATCAATATTGCCATGACCCAATACCACCACTTCAAGTTTGTCAAAAAACTGCATGCTGAATTCGTTAACGTCATTTAAGTTGGATTGTTTTAGCGCAGTAAGTAGAGCTTGTTCATCAAAACTGGGTTGTATCAACTCTTGATTGAGCTGTGCAATTGAGCGCTCAAATGGCTTTTGCTGTAACGCGTTTTCATAGGCACGAACTAATTCTTGTTGCGCCTGAAGCCATTGTGCGTCATTGGCTTTGAATTGATTTAATTCATGCACAATTTTTTCAAGTAACGTGTCTTGTTTGTCGCGGTAACCATACATGCGTATGCCAAGGCCTCGCATATGGCCGTATAAGCTGTATTCTTGCCCCGCCAAAAGTGCAGGGTAGCTAAAGCTATTTAAGTGATCGTTTAACATTTTAACCCAAGCGTCAAGCATGACTTGGTTGTGGGCACTTTGTTGAATAAGTGGTGACCTTAGGTTGACTAAAATACTGCTTTGCGGGGCATTAAAACTAGTGTCTTGCATGTGCCACAGTTGCAGATCATTTTCTTGTTTGATGTATTTTGGGTGAGATTGTTTGGTGTCAGGTAAGATACTAATATCTTGTGGAATAAACGGGTTAGCGGCAGGTAAGTGTAAACCGTCAGCCAGTTCGGCGGTTTTCCAAGCGTCTAATTTTTCTTGGGAAATGGCTTCAACCGCATAAGGCGCTGCAAACCATGTTTCAACTTGATTGGTTTCTACCCCAGGTGCAATTAATGTACGAATGCTATTTTCAGGCGTCAGTTTAGCTAGCAGTTGTTGGATACGGTTGGCGTCAAATTCATCCCAAAGATACGGGCCTTGCAGGATGTCTTTGGTTTTGTATTCGTGCATGTTCATGCTTAACCCTTGCACTAAGTTGGCAGGTTTTTGGCCAGGTGCAAAGGTAAATTGTAAATGGCTCAGTTGTTTTTCTTCTTCAAAAACCCATTGGTTGATACCTTGGTTTTCAATCAATTTAATGTAAGCAAATAACTGAGCACTGATTTCATCAGTATGATTTAACCCTTTTTCAGTCAGACTAATATTGATTTGCAGGGTACTGTTATTGTTCATGTTGCTGCCAAGACCGGCACTTAATCCTTCTGCCCATCCTTGTTGTTTTAACCATGCTAATAAACTGCCTTCACCTTCATGACCCAGTAAGTGACCAATATATTGCGTTGGTTTTTTCTTGTAATCAGTTACGGCATCGTTCAGTGGAAAAATAAAACTTAAGCTTAACAACTGTTTTACAGGTTGAATGCGCACATCTTTTGGTAAGTCTAAATATAACTCACTTGGATAAGAGTCGACGCTTGCTTGCTTGTTTTGAATGGGATCAAATCGTTTTTTTGACCAGCTTTCTAATTCGTTTAAAGACTGAGGCCCATAAACCACTAGGGTCATTAAGTTAGCGCTGTAGTAGCGCTCATAAAACGTAATTAAGTCATCCCGCACTTTACTGGTTTCATTATCACTCAAGGTATCAAGGCTGCCGGTGGCAAAGTGGCTAGCAGGGTGTTCTGGGTTCATTAACGCTTTGTTAACGTATTGCATACGACGATAGTCGTCTTTGTATTTAGACTGGTACTCGCTATGTACCGCATTTTTTTCTCGTTGTACGTATTCTTCTGTGAATAGTGGTTCGTAGAAGAAGCGGCTAAATCGATCTAAAGCGCCTTCAAGTTGTTTGGCGTCAATTTGGAAAAAATAGTTGGTGTGTTCTGCGGCGGTAAAAGCGTTGTGCATGCCGCCATGTTGACTGATGAAGCTTTGATATTCACCTGCTGTGGGGTAGGTTTTGGTGCCTAAAAAAAGCATATGTTCTAGAAAGTGAGCAAGACCTGGGCGCGCTTTAGGGTCTTGTAAACTGCCTACATTCACGTCAAGGCTTGCGGCCCCGTGATCAGCTGTTTTATCGCTGATGAGCAATACTTTCAGTTGGTTATCTAGTTCTAGATAACGGTATTGCTTGCTGTCTTGGCTACTGGTGACAGGTTGGTCATCAAATGCGCCGCGAAAAAAGCTGAATACAATCGCCAAAAAGATGGCAAAGAAAAACGTGCGATTGCGTGTAGGCATGAAGTCTCCTTATTATTTAGCCAATTTGCTCAAGGTTTGTTGAGCCAGTGCGACGGCTTGTTTTATGTCTAAGTCTTGTCCTTTGGCAATAAACTCCAGTGCGGTTTTACTGTCGTTTAATTGTTCGAACAATGACATATATTCTTTGTTAAATGCCGCTTCTATGGCTTGGTAAACCGTATCAGTGGTTTTAGCATTGACCTTGCCCATCTCTGCTTGTTCCTTAAGTGCTTTGATTGTGGCGCTGGCGATACGATTAAAGGCTTGTTCTTTTTTCACGGCGGACTCTGGATTAATGTGTTTTGGAAAGTGCTGGGGATTCTACCTTAAATTAGGCTGAGTAACACAGAAAGGGGGGATTGTTTAAGCGCTTTTAGATTGGTTACGGCCTGCTTCTTTGGCTTGGTATAGCGCTTTGTCTGCGCGTTTGAGGATCTCTTCAACGCTGGCGTCTTGGTTATTTTCGGCAATCCCTAGGCTAATTGAGATATTAATTGTTTGACCTTCAAGACTGTCTATTTGGAGTGTTAAAACATCTTTACGGATGCGTTCAGCCACTTCCAGTGCCCCTTGAAGCGGTGTGTCTGGTAAACACAGTACAAACTCTTCGCCACCATAGCGCCCACAAAAGTCCACTTTGCGCAGTTGTTGTTTGAGCAATTCTGCCAGTTGAATGATTGCTGCGTCTCCTACTAGGTGGCCATAACTATCATTCACCTGTTTAAAGTGGTCGATGTCGAGCATGATAAATGAAAGGGGTCTGGAGGAGCGGCGGGTTTGTTCGAGTTCTCGTTCGGCCAGTTCAAAAAAGTGACGACGATTCATGAGACCTGTTAATGGGTCTGTGGTTGCCCATTTTTCTAATAGATCTTGGCGCTCTTTTTCTCTTAGGGCGGTTCTGACCCTAGCCAGTAAAACCACTAGGCTGTAAGGCTTGATGATGTAATCAAACGCACCCATATCCAAACCTTCTGCGACGTTTTCATCATCAGCATTGGCGGTTATTAGAATAATGGGAATGTTATTGGTTAGGGGGTTTTTCTTAATTTCGGCCAGTACTTCAAGACCACTCATGACAGGCATCATAACGTCGAGCAGGATTAAGTCGACACCATCCGGGTCTTTATTTAGGACCTCAAGCGCCTCTTTGCCACTTTGGCTTTCAATGACATCATAATCCTCATCGCTCAAATGCACGTTTAAAATCTGCAAGTTCGCGGGGATATCGTCAACGATTAAGATATTGGCCATATACTTCAATTTATAGGGGGTTCTTTAAACTATAGCTCATGCTTGAAAAAATTTTGTAAGGCCACTGTATTTCGTACATATGACATAAATTGGGCTTGTTTAGTCTAATTGGAAGGCAAGATATGAGCTCAATAAGCTTAATGATTCTTAGTAGCGATTTTTTTTGCGGTAAACGTTTTAAAGGCGAGCATGCGTGATGACATTGCTTGCCTATACTTTACTCATGCAGCAAATTCAGGGGCTACAAGTGATTGCTCGGCTAGTAAGTGTGTTGATGATTTTTTGGAGCACACGGGTCTCAGCATTACAGGTTCAAAGTATTCAGCTGGAGACTGAAGGCGAACTGATGTCTGCTTGGATCTGGGCGGTTGTCGCTTTGGGCCTGATTGGCGTGGCGTGGCTGATTTTCTTTGTAAGGCGAACTTATCTTAACTTGATTAAAGATCAAGCTAAGATGCAGGCCATTTGGTCAAATATTCCGGATGTGCTGACTGAGGTGGACAAAGATGGGGTTATTCTGGCTCTCAACCAGACCTTAAGTGCTGATACCCCTGTTGAGTCCATCGTGGGCACCAGTAGTTTTGCTTATTTAAACGAAGAAGGAAAAGCACTCTTTAGGCAGCATTTACAGCAGGCTATTAATACAGGCCATCTGTGTCAGTACGAATTAACCGTTCAAGTGAATGGTCAGACTCGGTTTATCCATAATCGTATTACGCCAATTATTACCGATAATGAAACTAGGGCATTAGTCATATCCAGTGATGTAACCCGTTATAAAGAAGCACAGCGTGTGTTGCAGCAAGACAAACTCCAGACCGAGCGTGAATTACAAGGTAAGGCTAAGTTTTTATTAAACATTAGCCAAGAAATGCGCGGCCCCATGACCGTGCTTAAAGATACCTTGCTGCAGATCAAATCCCAGCAAGCTGAAGTAGGTGAAAATCAAATACATACCATGCAGGCCAGCATAGAGCACCTAGCACAAATCATTGACGATGTTGCTGTGCTGTCGCAAAAGCCAAGTGGAGACAAAACGGTTGAGTCTGTTAGTACGAGTTTGTGGCACGTTGTGGATGACTTGGAGGCTTTGTACCTTCCGCAAGCGGCTCAAGAGCAGGTCAAACTAGCGGTCAAACACGATGTGTTGCCCCATTATATTCAAACGGATGCGTTTCGCTTACGTCAAGTTCTGTATAACTTAATGAGCTGTCACTTGGGCATATGTGAGCAAGGTTTGATTGAATTTAGCATCCATCAAACCGAGTTGGCCAACGAACCTGTGCTTCAGTTTACGCTGAGTAATGACGTTGATGAACAGTACGCTGGTCAATGGGCTGCCATGTTTAATCATGGTTTGGAAGATGCCAAAGTGGCCTGTTTGGATAGCGCCAGTGTGGATGCATTTCAGATCTGTAAAAACCTTGCTGCTCATCTACAAGGTTTATTGGGTGCCAAGACCCTAGGAGGCGGAAAAATAGAGCAATGGTTTATTTTACCGCTTAAGTGGCTTAAGCCTAATGATTCATTTTCAGTGCTTCGCCATAAGCCGATAGTGTTGGCGATTAATGATGAAGTTGATCGTGTTTGGTTTAGGGTGTTTTTTCAATCTATGCAATTGCCGTTTCAAGAAGTCACTGGTGATTTGATTCCAAAAGATATTAGTTTATTAGTTAGTGATTATTCACAATCTAAAGATAGTCAGTGGCTTTGGTGGCTAGGAGAGGACTACGAATTGACAGCCGCTCACGGCACCTGCTTAACGGCCCCTTATCGAAGAGAAACCCTTTATTATCGATTAACGGATTATCAAGCCAGCCAATCAGGTGAGGTAGGTGATAGCCAACCTGGGCGTATTTTACTGGTTGAAGATAATTTAAATAATCAATTGGTCATCAAGCGTACACTTGAAAAACTTGGGTATGACGTAGTGGTTGCCAACAATGGCGAAGAGGGCGTGGCGCAATTTTTAGCCACACAGGTTGATTGCGTCATAATGGATATACAAATGCCAATTATGGATGGCATTGAAGCCACTAGGCAAATTCGCCAACTGGATAGACCGTATGTACCGGTTATTGCGTTAACGGCTAATAGCCAAAAAGAAATGGAAGAGGCGTGTTTTGCGGTGGGCATGGACAGCTTTTTAACGAAACCTATTTCTCGCCAAGTTATACAGGCCACGCTTGAAGAGTTTTTAGGTAAACATCCCCCAGCGCAAGACTCACGCCGGGTTAACTAGCAGCATCCATTCTATAAAAGTGGGCCAAACGGTAAAAATTTATTATCCGTGTGGGCCTTCACCCATTTCACCAGTTCCCTATCGACCCCTTTTGCTTTCTTTAATATTTTAAACAGAGGAATGACGGATGACTTTTCACCAAGACTCCAGCTGCCTTGTTGCTCAGCGAGTGTAAAAATTTCAATGAGCTGCTGAATTTGATCGAATGTTAACTTTGGGGCCAGCTGCTGCCAAATTTTAGCGTCAACCTGAGCTAATGGCTGAATCCAATCTAAATCTGAGGTAAGGTCATACTCTTGTGCTTGGCCCTGATTTAGGTTTAATAAACGAGCCAGTTGCTCATCATTAATTTGGTTGGGTGGGGTTATAGGCTGCCATGAATCAACGGACACAGACTTCTCCTGAAATCAAGTAAGGCAAAGGCTTATTGTCCCACAAGCTTAGCGCAAGAAAAACCTATCCTTTTGTAAGGTAATTGCATGACATTATTCAGAACTCTGAAAACAAAGGCCTTGGCAGCACTGCAATATAGTGTTGGTTATGGGTTATTTGTTTCAGGGGTGGCAGGTTGGCACAAAACGCTTCATGTATTTGCGATGAAGCAGCTACAACGGGCAAGCCATAAACAGCACCCTCGCGCTCAAGCATTAATGGCCAAACTGCTTACTTATCGTGGTGAGACCGTGATCGATAAAAGAGCCGGTTTAGCATTGCTGCAAACCCAAGCACATCAGGGCGATCCTCAATCCCAGTTTTTATTAGCAGAAACGCTGATGAACTCTGAATTGTTAGTGGCTGATAACCATCAACAAACGGCTTTATCTTGGTATATGAAGGCCGCAGAACAGAATCATGCCATGGCGGCGTTACGTTTAAGTAAAGCCTACGCAGCAGGTGATTTAGGTTTAGAAAAAGATGAGCAAAAGGCTCAATATTGGTCGAATCAGTTTATGCAACACAGTCAAAATATGAGTACCCCATCATGAATTCTCCGTCTTTTGATGATATTCGTGCCTATCATGATCATGAAGTGAATGCGGTGCTGGCATCGTTACTTGAAGATAGTGAGTTTTTACAATTTGTGGCTCAGCATCAGTTTCCGTATTTACATCGATTTTTACCTCGCTGGACCCAGCAGCGCATTCAAGCGGGATTACAAAAACACTTTAAGCATATTGATAGCATTCAAACATGGCAAAGTCAGCTGGCCCCTCACGTTGAAAAGCTTATGGCTAAAACCATTGACGAGTTTGAAGTAAGAGGACTTGAACACTTAGAAAAAGACAAAACCTATGTGTTTATTAGCAATCATCGTGATATTGCAATGGATCCTCTATTGGTGAATTTTGCTTTGCTGAAGGCCGGTTTAACAACCAGTAAAGTGGCGATTGGTGATAATTTATTAGGGCGTCAGTTTGTTGCAAAATTAATGCGCTTGAATAAAAGTTTTGTCGTGAAGCGTTCTGTGTCTGGGCGCCGAGAGAAACTGCAAGCGGTGCAGGATTTATCGGAATATATACATCAGTGCATTCGCTCTAATCAGCATGTGTGGATCGCGCAAAAAGAAGGTCGTGCTAAAGATGGGCTAGATTATACCGATACTGCTGTTTTAAAAATGATGCATATGGCGGGGCGAAAGTTAGGTTGGGAATTTAATCAAAGCATGGACTTTTTAAATATCATCCCCGTGACAATTAGTTATGAATGGGACCCATGCGATCTTGATAAAGCAAAAGAGCGTTTGACGGTTGCACAAGTGGGTCGTTATGAAAAATCTCACGATGAAGATTTTAAAAGCATCTTAAAAGGATTGCAGGGCCACAAAGGAAAAGTGGTGCTGCACTTTAGCCCAGTATTGAAGCTTAATAGTAATATTGCAGAGCACTGGAGTGATGCGATTGATGATAATATCCATCAAAATTATCACGTATTTGAGAATAACAAGTTGGCTATGAGTTTATTGGGCGACGCTAAAAATAGCCCAGACCCTCAGCATAAAATGTTAACCCTTTGGAATAAACGATTTAAGTCATTGGATGATGATGTGATGGCGAATATCAAACAATATTATGCTCAGCCGATCATGTTAAAGAATAAGGCAAGATTAAATGTTAAAGACTAAGTCTATCGTGCCCTTTGGCGCGGTTACCATTGCACTATTTTTGGCGACGTTATTGTTTAGCTGGTGGCATGATGATAGTTGTGAAACCCTACAAGCTTCAGTTGATCAAGGTTATTTTTTACGTTGGGCGCAGCCGCAGTTATTGCTGATTACGGCCAAAAAAGAAACCTTTATGGTGGAGGCAAGTTCCAAGAGCAAGGCATGTCATGCCATGTTAAATAATTTAAATAACTCTAAGTAGCCGTATTTTTTAACTACTTAAGGCTGCTCGCAATGCATCTTTTAACGATGCAGGCACAATGGTTTTATCAAACAATGCACAAACACCAGCTTGACGCACGGCACTGAGACGGCTGGAGTCTTGCTCACTGGTGACCATTAAAATGGGCAGATATGAGTACTCAGATTGTCGCAAGTAGTTGGCTAACTCTTCACCATTCATGTGCGGCATATTGTAGTCACTGATAATAAAATCTACGGGTTCATTTTGCAGTATTTCTATGGCTTCAAGGCCATTTTCAGCTTGTACGGTTTGTTCTATGCCACATGCATTAAGAAGCCGAATAATGTGTTTTCTTGCTGTTAAAGAATCATCTACGATCAAAGCTTTTAAGGATTCAATCTCTATGTCGTCAAGCTCGATTGTGTCTACCTCAATGGTATCTTTTGCGGCATTGAGGGCAGTTAAAAAATCACGCTGATCAAACGGTTTAGGCAGCAATGCAAGTACACCTGCTTGCTTGATATCATCGAGCATTTTTTTGTCGGATTCGCTGGAAACCAGCATGAAATTTAAGTCTTGAGTGTTAGGGTTGCTGCGCAGCTTAGTCACTAACTCAATGGCATTCATGTCATCATAATACATGGCACTGATAATGAGATCCGGCTGGTGCACTTCGGCATATTTTAAAGCCTCAGCACCGGTGACACAGACATCTACTTTTTCTATGGCATGATGTGCCATTGCATTTTTAAGAAATTTACTTTGTGTGCTCGAAGGCTCAATTAAAAGTACCGTGAGATCTTTGACATCTAATGCCATAATGCCCCCAAATATCGTGACTTTTATGAGTATAGATGAACCTATTGAGAATGCGTTGCAAATAGGTGGGTTTAGGCGCTCTGGGTTAATATTGTGCTAGGGTAAAATTAGGCGTAAGGAAAAATCATGTCAGACTATGCTCATTTGAGCCGACAAGCCACTATCGCAAGTGTGGCAGTCGCATTAATACTTATTATTGCTAAAACGTGGGCATATTGGTCAACAGGCTCCGTTAGCTTATTAGGTTCGTTATTGGACTCCATGTTAGATGGGGTTACCTCGATTATTAATTTCATCGCATTACGTTTTGCCTTGGTGCCGGCCGATGAGGATCACAAATTTGGTCATGGTAAACTCGAATCCATTGCGGCTCTTGCCCAGTCTGCTTTTATGGTGGGTTCTGCGGTTGTGTTGGTTTTGAATAGTTTTGATGTGATGCTTGATAACCGTCAAATGGTCAATAGTGAAATAGGCATCGCTGTGAGTGTGTTAGCCATTGTGCTTACCCTTGGGCTGGTGGCTTTTCAAAAATATGTCATTAGTAAATCCAAGTCATTAATTGTAGAGGCCGATTCTTTGCATTACCAAGGGGACCTACTTATGAATGGTGCCGTGTTAATCGCAATGGCATTGGTGGGCTTTGGTTGGTATTGGATTGATGCGATTATGGCCATTGGTATTGGTGTGTTCTTGTGTGTTAATGCTTGGCAGGTTGGTATCAAAGCCTTTAAAGAATTAATGGATGAGCAGTTACCAGAGGTTGAGGCGATCATTGAAAAGTTGGTAAGAAAAGAGCCCGGCCCAGAGGGCTGTCATGATGTGCGCTGTCGCCAGTCTGGACCGGATTTGTTTATTCAGTTTCACTTAGAGCTTGATAAAAACCTTCCACTTTGGAGCGCCCATGAAATTGGCGATCGGGTTGAGAAAAAAATCAAACAGGCTTATCCGAATGCTGATGTCATTGTTCATCACGACCCTGTAAGCGTAGAGAGATAAATTTGTTTTATAGGTTAACAACCATCATTTTGTTGGGTTGGTGCTCATGGGTTTTGAGTGCACCCAATGAAGCTCAATTTTTCGATGTTGAATCCAGTGCGCCTGATCATCACTACGTGGTGACTGATCAGCATGACGAAGTTGAGGATTACACCAGCATAGCGTTTCTTGATTGGACTCAAAATGTCGCATCTGACTATGTTGAAAGTTTAAATGATGGGGTGGATTCTTTTTTTATGGGCGCTTTCTTTGACGATGAAGTGCTTGAAGATGAATCATCTGGAAGCAACGGTCGGGTTTATTTTATTAGTCGTCGTGAAAACCGCTTAGAGCCAAATTATCAGGCCGGTTTGAATTTACGTTTGGTATTACCTAATACACGAGATCGCTTTAAATTATTGGTTGAAACCGATGAAAATGAAGATGAAGTGAATGAAACCAATGTACTGGGTACCACTGAGAATGTGACTTACTCCACCGCCATTCGTGTTGACTTTAAAGAAAGGCGACACTGGAAAACCAGTTTTGATAATGGAGTACGCTGGGCTGGTGAGCCGGTGTTTTTCTCAAGGGTAAGAGCAAGGCGTATTGACTACTTCCAAACTTGGCGCACTCGGGTTCTGCAAACGATTTCTTGGCGAACCGACGAAGAGTGGGGCGCGCGTTTTAGTGCCAGCGCAATTCGACCGTTAGATTTAACTCGTCATTTTCGAATGGGATTTAATGCGGACTATTTATTAAATAATGACTTTGCTGAACTGGATAGTAGCTTCTCTATTTTTGATGAATTAAGCCCCCGTTCAGCCATGTTATATCAGATTGGTTTTTTTGGTGACACTGAAGATGTTTCTAAATTAACGGATACGGTGTTATCGGTCAGTTATAGGCGTAAAATTTATAAACATTATATGTTTGCTGAGCTGGTCCCTGAACTGGCGTGGCCAATAAAAAATGATTATGAAATGACACCAGCAATCACATTGTTAATTGAAATGATATTAGGGGCTGATGAATAAGTCGATGTAAGCTAGAAGGTCATTACGCCGATCACGTCGGCGTAATGTTATGAAGTTTAAGCGCCTTCGTTTGCGCTAAACATGCCATCAAATAATATCGTTGATAAATAACGTTCACCGCTATCCGGTAAAATAACAACAATAGTTTTATCTTTGAATTGTGCTTGTTCCGATATACGTAACGCTGCCGCCACGGCCGCGCCACCTGAAATACCCGCAAGAATGCCTTCTTCTGCCATAAGTTTACGGGCGGTTTCAATGGCGAGTTCATTACTAATGGCTTCAACTTGGTCAATCATTGATAGATCAAGATTACCAGGAATGAAGTTAGCGCCTATGCCTTGAATTTTATGCGGTGCAGGAGTGATATCTTCGCCTTTCATGGCTTGAGCAATGATTTGAGAAGCTTCAGGCTCAACGGCAATAGACGTGATAGCCTTACCCTTTGTATTTTTAAGATAACGGCTTATACCGCTAATGGTGCCGCCGGTGCCCACACCTGCAACAACTACATCCACAGTACCATCTGTATCTTCCCAGATTTCTGGGCCTGTGGTTTGTTCATGAATGGCTGGGTTTGCAGGGTTACTAAATTGTTGTGGCATAAAGCGAGTAGACGGTGACTCTTCTACCAGTGCCTGAGCTTTTTCTACTGCACCGCGCATGCCTTTAGGGCCTTCGGTTAGCACAATGTTAGCTCCTAAGGCTTTCATGACTTTACGACGCTCAATACTCATGGTTTCAGGCATGGTCAGTGTTACTTTGTAACCGCGAGCTGCACCCACAAAGGCAAGGGCAATGCCAGTGTTGCCACTGGTTGGCTCAACAATTTCCATCCCAGGTTTTAATGTTCCGTCTTTTTCGGCTTGCCAAATCATATTTGCGCCAATTCGACATTTAACCGATTGGGCTGGGTTACGACTTTCGATTTTTAATAAAATATTAGCCTGCGTTAATTTTTTCAAACGCACCAATGGCGTGTTGCCAATAGACAGTGATATATCGTCATAAACCTTCATGCTGGTGTTCCTGTATTAATTTATCTTGTTTATGTAAGGGTTGATGAGGTTTGTCATCTAATAGCTGGTGAATAAGCTCGTCTTTTTCTAGCCAAAGCTGATGCGTCCATTGTTGAAACTCTTGACGAAACTCAGGGTCGTTATTGTAATCTTTGCTGGAAAAATCAGCGGGAATTGGCTCTTCTTGCACGCGTACAATGACATGCTTTACCTTTCCAGATAAAAAGTCACTAAATGACGGGATGCCATCAGGGTAGACAATGGTGATGTTTAACAAGCTATTAAATTTATCGCCCATTGCGTTAATTGCAAAAGCAATTCCACCGGCTTTGGGTTTTAACAAATACCGATAAGGGGGTTTCTGTTTATCGTATTTTGCTTGTGTAAAACGAGTACCTTCTAAAAAATTCATCACACTGGTTGGAATGGCAGAGAATTTTTCGCAAGCTTTACGAGTGGTATCTAGATCTTTGCCTTTCATTTCTGGGTGTTTTTCTAGGTACTCTTTGCTGAAGCGTTTCATGAACGGGAAATCGAGCGCCCACCAGCATAATCCCAGTAAGGGGACTTTGATGAGCTCTTGTTTTAAGAAAAACTTTAATAGTGGAATTTTGCCATTAAACACATGTTGTAGAACTAAAATATCTACCCATGATTGGTGATTGGCGTTGACCAAGTACCAGCCTTTGTATTTTAAATCGCCCAGTCCCTGCACATCCCACTTGGTATTCTGAGTCAGTTTCATCCAGCCTGAGTTACACAAGATCCAGCCTTCAGCAATCTTAATTAATAACGGATCAATCATGACGCGAAGGGCTTTAATTGGAATCAGTACTTTAATAAACGCGAACACCAATAGAATAGGGCACCAGAAAAGCACATTAATTAACAGTAGCAAGGTGGCTATTGTCGTGACGATGGGGGTGGGTAAGAAATTTAACATGAAAACGCTCTATTTTTATTTTCTATCTATCATACTTCAAAATGCGATGGGAAGAATGACGAAATTCTACCGTCAAGCTGACCATTTCGGCCAGCTTGACGTTAAGGTTAAACCTGAGTGGCTTGAATCGCGGTTAAGGCAATGGTGTACACAATATCTTCAACCAAAGCGCCTCGAGAGAGGTCGTTCACGGGTTTAGCTAGACCTTGTAGCATTGGGCCAATACTCACCACGTTTGCGCTGCGCTGAACCGCTTTATAAGTGGTATTACCTGTATTTAAGTCTGGGAAGATAAGTACGTTGGCTTGACCGGCTACTTTACTATTTGGGGCTTTAGAAGCTGCAACATTTGCTGTGGTGGCGGCATCGTATTGCAGCGGGCCATCTAAAATAAGCTCGGGTTGTTTTTGTTGTGCAATAGCCGTTGCACTGCGAACTTTTTCTACGTCACTACCGGTACCTGATGAACCCGTTGAGTAGCTGATCATGGCCACTTTTGGCTCAATGCCAAATGCTTTTGCACTGTGGGCACTTTGCAGCGCAATATCGGCAAGTTCTTCGTCGGTTGGGTCAGGGTTAACCGCGCAATCACCGTAAACCATCACTTGTTCAGGTAGCAGCATAAAGAAAATGGATGAAACCAGTTTGGCTCCTGGTGCGGTTTTAATGAGTTGTAACGCCGGTCGAATGGTATTGGCAGTGGTGTGGATCGCCCCACTAACTAGGCCGTCTACTTCATCTAAGGCCAACATCATTGTGCCTAATACCACGGTATCTTCAAGCTGAGCTTCTGCCATAGGCGGTGATAATTGTTTGTGCTTACGCAGCTCAACCATTGGTGCAACATAATTGGCGCGAATATCATCAGGGTTCATGATGATTAAGCCCTCAGGCAATTCAATGCCCAGACTCGTTGCTTGCTGTTCGATGACCTCTTTGCGGCCAAGCAGGATGCATTGAGCGATGCCGCGTTGTTGGCAAATCGCCGCTGCTTGTATGGTGCGAGGTTCTTCCCCTTCGGGTAAGACCACACGTTTTTTTGCTGCTTGCGCTAATTGCACCAATTGATAGCGGAAAGCAGCAGGGCTTAAACGCGCTTGTAAGTTTACTTGAAGCCGTTCTTTTAAAAACGCCCCGTCAATATGTGCAGCCATATGATTCATAATGGATTCAACACGTTCAGTGTCATCCGCTTTCACGCCCTCAGACATATGGGATAGTTGGGACGCGGTTTGGAATGTGTCGGTGCTCACGGACATAATTGGCAAATGACTAAGGGCGGGCTTGACGAGGCCCATGACTCGCTCATCTGGTGAAATATCACTGGTGAGCAAAATGCCCGCTAACGGCACGCCATTGTTGGCGGCCATGGCGCTGGCTAATAAAATATCATCACGATCACCTGGGGTGACAACAAGGGTGCCTGGCTGTAAATCGTTAACCATATTTTGAACGGTACGTGCACACAAACTAATGCGCTTAACTCGCGCGCTTGCTAGGCCTTCATCATTAATAATTTTTGCTTGTAAGTATTGGGCTATGTCTAATGTGCGCGGTGCAATTAGGCTGGCATCCCAAGGAATCAGTCCCAATATTTTAAAATGTTCACTTTCTAAGCTTTGATAAGGGCTACTTTCTAAAATGCTATGAACCACATCATCTGTGATGGGCATATTAGCTTTTAATGGGGAGCTGGTTTTTTCAGGGGCGTTTACTTTGTTGATAATGCAACCAAGCAAATTGCGGTTTTTATCGCCACCAAATAAACCTTTAGCAATATTTAGATGGTCTGTTAATGCTTTTAAATTTCGCGATTGAGGGGCGGTGACTAAGATAATTTCTGCGTCTAATGTTTTTGCCATTTCAACATTTAATTTTGCCGTAAATGGCTCAGTACGATCTGGCTCAAGGCCTTCAAAGATTACCACATCAACGGCTTCGCGTACTTTGCGATGCATGGCGATGACTTCTTCCATTAAGCGGTCTTGTTGTCCTGCGCTCACCATTTTTTGAGCATGTTGTAAGCTGATGGCTTTTGGTGGTTCTATGCCACTTGCCAGTGTAATAAGGTCAATGGCTCTGTGTTGTTTATCTTCTGCTGCGCTTGCAATGGGCTTACACACGCCCACTTTTAAACCAAGTTGATCAAGTGCTCGAATTAATCCCAATGTGATTGAGGTTAGGCCTGTGCCCATCTCTGTTGGTGCAATAAAAAAAGTATGTTGATGCATGCTGAATCCTGATACCGATATTAAGCTTGTGTAAGCATGAAGGTGTCTTTTGCAATCATGAGTTCTTCGTTGGTTGCCACGACCATTGCAATAGGACTGCTTTGTGTGCTGATTCGACCGTGTTCATCGCCGTTGGTTTTATTCAATTGTCCGTCAATTTCAAAACCTAAGATAGCAAGGTGCTCTAAGATTAGGGCTCGTGTGAATCGATCGTTTTCGCCAATGCCACCGGTAAAAATAAGCGCATCAATTCTTGGAAGAGAAACCGCCAGTGCACCTAAATAGCGGGCGATTTTAAAGGCAAATACTTCGATGGCTAAATTAGCGCGCACATCTCCTTGCTCGGCAGCTTGTTGAAGTTCTCGCATATCGTTACTGATGCCGGAGATACCTAGGAGTCCGCTTTTCTTATTTAAAATATCCATGACGTCGCTGGTGGATATATTTAAACGCTCACATAAAAAAGGCATTAAACCTGGATCTACGTCACCACTACGAGTGCCCATGGCAAGACCTTCTAAAGGGGTTAATCCCATAGAGGTATCCACACTTACACCGTTACGAATTGCACAAGCGCTACAGCCGTTGCCTAGGTGTGCAATCAAAAAATGACTTTCATTAAGGGGTTTATTTAAGATGCTGGCGCTTTTTTCGCTGACATAGCGATAACTGGTGCCATGAAAGCCATAACGGCGAACATCGTGTTTTTCGTAGTATTCATAAGGAAGTGCATATAAATATGCGGCTTCTGGCAGTGTTTGATGAAAAGCGGTATCAAACACAGCGACTTGTGGTAACTCTGGCAATAGGGTGTTAATGGCTTCAATGCCTAAAAGATTAACTGGATTATGTAATGGGGCGAGGTGACTTAATGTTTTAAGCTGTTTTAGATTATCCGCATTGATCAGTAATGATTCGCTAAACGCTTCACCACCATGAACCACACGATGGCCAACACCTTTAATGGACTGAAGAAGAGCTTGTTCTTTAAGAAGTTCAATAACCGCGCTAATCGCACCTTGGTGATCACCCTGGGTGAGAAGAATTTTATGTTTGGTTTCGTTTACTTGATAACTAATGCTTGCCTGGTCACTGCCTAAACGTTCGGCTAATCCTTGAATGGCACAGTCACCAGTGAGGGGTTGAAGGACAGCAAATTTTAATGATGAGCTGCCACAGTTTAAAACTAACGTGTATTCATGTGTCATAGAAAACAATTAAACCTTAAATATGTGTTATAGCGCTTGCATATGCAGTGGTGCTCGTAAAGAAGCTGGCACGGTTTGTTCAATGGCTTTTAGAATGGTAATTGCTTCGCGGTAAGGTTGTTTATCTGGTCGTTCAAGTACAAAGCGTACTTGAGCTTGGTAGTGAGGGCCGCATCGCTCGCAGCTTTCAACACGAGCGCTCACCTCACGTAAACTGTGAATGCCCATGGCAATATTCAACAGAATAAGTTGCCCTGGTTTTAGCTTACAACGGCTATTAAAAGTCAGATTGAAACGATTGAATTTGATCGTTTGTGCCGTTACTGCTTTTTTGGGTTGCCCTAGCCAGCTAAGAACATTAACACTGAGCTCCATGTTACCGCTCCCTTACTTTTGCATCCATTGATAGGTAGATTTTAGCCTAGTTTGCGGTGTAAGCGTTTGTTTAGCCACCACTTTGTTTCGCTTTGAAGCCTAATTCTTGTAAATACTTCACACTTTGTTCGGCTAGGTCACCTTGCAGTTCAATGGTCCAGTTTTTAACGGCACCACCTGAGCCAAATCGCTTTTTAAGCTTTTTACATAAATCGCTTAGTACTTTTTTGTCCCCTTCAATGCCACTGAGGATGGTCACAGTTTTGCCACCGCGACCTTTTTTCTCTCTTTGTACTCTTACTGTGCCGTCACCTTCCGGTGCAGAAGCGGGTTTACAGCAGCACTGATCAATGGGTTGTTCGCAGCCGTCACATAATCGGCCTGTTTCTGTGGAATACACCAGTGCCATTGTGGCTCCTTGACTAAATTGTGTTCAATGTTTGACGTATATTGTAACGGCTTCGTATAAATGAGGTAAGTCTCTCATTTTCTTAGATTTTTTTATTATTAGATGGACTGCGTCATATCCAATGAATGCATTTTTGGGTACAGTTCCCACCAACATTTATAGCAGTTTTTCTAGTTGGGTTTCCATACCCATTACGTATAGGTTGTGCATGGATTCGCTAAGAAACCAAATAGACACAGGGTTTAATGTGTACATTGAGATGAGTGATGCTGAGTTAGCTTCGCCTATCAAGCAATGGCTATTAGATTGTGCCGACCTTTCTCAAACGAATAATCCTGATGTGGCTAATTTGCACATATGGGATTGGCCTGCCTTTGAATACCACAAACAATTAGGGGATGTATTACCCCGCGACCTAGTTGTACTTGGGGCAGGTCTGAGACCTGACATTGAACAACAAGTCTTAATTCAGGGCGCAGAATATGTCAGTTACCCTGAGAACGTGGACACATTATTGTTGCGTTTGTCGCAATTTATTCAGCGTATTCGCTATGTGCAAACACTTGAAAGCTTGACGGTTTCAGACCCTTTAACTGGTGTGTTCAATCGTCGTAAGTTTGATCAAGAATTAGATAAAAGCTGGCGTCAGGGATCTCGTCAAAATACAACGTGTAGCCTGTTGTTATTGGATGTTGATTACTTTAAACGCTTTAATGATCGTTATGGTCATCTGGCAGGGGATCAATGCTTAAGGGAACTCGCTTTGATCTTTAAACAAGCGGCTGTGCGTCCCCATGATGTGGTGGCACGTATTGGTGGTGAAGAATTTGCGATTATCTTGCCTGACACCCCTCAATCTGGTGCCATTTACGTGGCGCAGCAGGTGATTCATAACGTTGCTAGACGGGATATTCTGAACGAAGACACACCGCTTGGACGTGTATCGGTCAGTATTGGTGTGGCCTGTGTTCAACCGACCGGCAAACAAAAGCTAAAAGCCTGGCAACAGCAAGCAGATGATGCCCTGTATAGTGCAAAGGCTGCTGGGCGCAACCAAGTTAAAGCAGATGTTTGTGCGCCAGTAGGGCAAGAGTCCGAAATCTTTTGAGCTTAAGGTCTAGAGAATACATCCATGGCCTGCTGCATCAGTGGCTTTAAGTGGTTTTGAGTTTGTGTACGCAAAACCGCATCTCTTAGCATGTGGTCAAGCTGACTGAGTGTGTCAATGACGGTATTATCTTGATAGGCAATGATTTCATATTCGTAATGATGATCTTGAACAGAAATCTTAGTCAGTTCGGTTAACTCTGTTTGTAATAGGCGAACAGTATTAAAGCACAGGTTTTTGGTATCAAGAGCGGTGCACTCCCAGTAAACATCCTCAATGACACCTAATAGCTCTTCAATGAAGCCCGATGCTTGTGCGATGCTGATGCTCATATTACCTACCTATTGTTGTGTTCATATAGGCTTTAAGTTTAGTCGGGATTGCTTATCTTGGTAGGAAGAATTCACGCTCAATGATCCATTCATTGAGCGCTTTTGATTATGGTATTAACGAGACTTTTTGCGGATATAAAGGGTTTTGATTGCTTTTGCGACCAGTTTGCCATCTTCACCCACGACTTCCACTTCAAATTCAGGCAGGTATTTATTGCCATCAGCGGTTTTGCGTTTGATATCCTCGATTTGAGCGGTCGTGACCTCAAAATGTGCGGTAACAGTGCCCGTTCCAGGGCTGATAAACTCGATATGGGCCGCTTTATCCCAAACAATGTAGTCTTTGCCCAGCTGATTCATGATCAATAACATATGAAATGGGTCGACCATGGAATAAAGGCTGCCGCCAAAATGTGTTCCAACATAATTGCGGTTATACCAACGCAGCGGCATAACAACGGTTGCGCTAGTGAAGTCATCAGCGAGGTGTTTGATTTTGACACCCGCACCACGATAAGGGCCATACCAGTTCATGACGTGGCGTAATACTGGGGGGCGATTAAAGAATTGAGTCAATCGGTTTTTCATGGCCATCTTCTTATTGTAGACGCAAAAGATGGCGCATTCTAACCACTGACTAGGCCTGACGCTAGGATTGAATCTGTTGGTGCCCGCAAGTAACGCCTTCGCGCGCATTATTTTGCGGTGCATAAGGTTGCTTTAATGCTTGAGCGATCGATTGCTGGCTGACATTTGCCATTTGTTTTCGATCTAACTCAGTGGGGTCTAATGCGGGTAAAAAATGAACATGAGCGTAGGTTTTACGCTCAAATAGCAACTTCATTATGCTCATGAAAATACCATCATCCCCAATAAATGGCGTGGCTGCACTGATGGTTTTGTGGTGATTCCAATAACGAACGGCCACCGGTTGCACTAAGCATTTTTCACGTATTGCCACCTCAAACATCATTGGGCGAAAGGGCAAAACGCCTTCACCTGTGGTGGTGGTGCCTTCTGGAAAAATCACTAAATTATCCCCTTCGCGGATATGGCGCTGCGCATTAGGAAGTGAGCGATATACCTGAAATTTATTTTCACGGCGAATAAATACTGTGCCTAATAGTTGTGCCAGCAAGCCAATGATTGGCCAGTTTTTTACTTCTGATTTGGCGATAAATCGCAGCTTAGGCGCTGGCATAAAAAGTAAGGCATCAAGCCATGAAATGTGGTTAGCCATGAGCATTTTGGCATCAGGATTAGGCGCACCAACATAATGAATTTCGACGTTAAAACAGCGCAGTAAAATCGAACACAATCGGCGCTGGCAAACCTCAATAAGTGCTTTGCGTTTACTTTCGTTGTTGATGACCAAGTACAAAAGTATGGCACTGATGATCATGGTAACTAATGTGATAAAACCTATCAGTGCCCTGATGGGGGCGGTTAAAATGGTCAACATACGAAGTCCTTTTGACAATAAATGGTTGCTACGCCGCGCGTAAAAAATGTTTCATGTAGCGCATATTGATGTTGTCTTTTGTTAGTAATACCACCACATCAGCCACATTAAATTCTTTGTCCCAGTGTGCTTCGCCACATACCTTACAGCCCATGCGCAAATATGCCTTAAGCAAAGGTGGTACTAACGATTTGCCATCAATATTGCTTTGCAAATGTGGAAGAGGGTGTTTGGGGCTGACCCGTAAATTCTCAGTTGTGAAATGCTTGGTTCTTAGATAATCAATAACGGCTAGGGTTTGACGACTGCCGTTCGCAAATGGAATGCTGGCGCAGCCAATCAGACAGTCAATATTGTTGTTTATCATAAACTGACCAATCTGCCCCCAAAGCAACGCAATGGCTGATCCACTTCGGTGATCATCACTGACACACGTCCGGCCAATTTCCATGTAACGCTTTTTGTGATCAATGACATTCGTTAAATCAAACTCACCTGCTGTATAAAAACCGTGGTGCTTTTTGGCGATATCACAGGTAATGATCCGGCTGTAGGCCACTATGCGCTGACTATTGGATTCTTTAACAATCAGGTGGTGGCAAGCATCGTCAAACTTATCGCGGTCAATGCCATGTGTTTGAGCGTTAAGCTGGGTATTGAATTCGCTGGTAAATACTTGATGGCGCAATTTAAACGCTTGCTGTATTTCAGTGCTGTCTTGTGTGATGTAGGCGACTAAATTTGAGGCTTGTGGTTGATGTTGTAATTGAGCGGCTTGATTCATGGGGCTCTCCTTACGTGTTTAGTGAACGTTAAGGGGATCAAATGACAATTAAGTGACAGCGATTTTACGGTTTGATGACGACCATATTGATAGATTTGAACTAGGCTTTGTATGTGAGTTGCTTGAACAAGATAAGGTGGGAAGATGGTTAGTCGAGCAAGGCAGTCTAGGGTTGTGATATTGGTTATGGCGCTTTGTTTTATGCAAAGTTCTGCTGGATTTAATCTTGTGCCGACTCAGCCCAGCAATACCGATATTGTGAAGATTTTTGATACCCAGCTTGGGCAAAAGTTATTGTTTCATAAGCCTTTCGATTTACCCATTGAGGTTGAGCGAACTCATAAATCTTTGATTAATCAAATAGAGCCTTGGGTAAAGCTGGGTTTAATTACCAAAGAAAAAACCCGTTTTTTAGCTGAAAAAATTATGTACGGCGAACTTAGAGAAGTGAGTGTCGGTGGCTTTAAATACCGTTATAACCAAGATAGTCCGCTGGTGGGTGAAAAAGGAATTTTTTATGGCCGCCCTAGTGTGCAAGAGGTTTTTTCTGTGAGCCAAGTCAACGATATAGCGGGTGAGTTTTTTTGTGAGGTCTACCTATCATGGCATGTGAACGATGTGCCAGACTGGGTGGCCAAAGTGGATATTAAACAGCGTGAAAATCGTCTATTACGCAGAGCATTGGAAAGCCATAAGCGACCTTTTGAAAAGCGGCTGCAGTTAATATTGATATCGGATGAGTGGCAGCTTTGGCAAGGTAGAGAGGGGCAAAAATCCCCTCAATCCTTGTTTTAAGTATTAAGCACCAATTAAAGATTGGCCACACACTCGCAGTATTTGCCCGTTCAATCCGCCACTGCCAGGTTGTGCAAATAAAGCCACACCTTGAGCCACATCTTGAGGTTGACCCCCTTGGGAGAGTGAATTCATACGGCGTCCTAACTCACGGGTCATGAATGGAATTTGCTCGGTCATTTGGGTTTCGATAAAACCAGGGGCTATGGCATTAATGGTTTTATGGGTATTCGCCCATAATTTTGCTTGCTGGCGAACATAACCAACCACACCAGATTTAGAGGCACTGTAGTTAGTTTGCCCCACATTGCCTGCAATGCCGCTGATTGAGCTGATGCAGATAACACGGGCATCATCACTCAGTTGATTTTGTTCATCTAAAGCTGATGTGATCGACATGGGAGCGGCCAGATTAATATTGATGGCCATGTCCCAAAAATGATCGGGCATACGTGCCAGTGTTTTATCTCGGGTGACACCGGCATTGTGCACAACAATATCCAGTGTTTTGCCAGCCAGTGCCTTAATAATACTTTCAATTGCTTCTGGGGAGGTGATGTCTGTTGCGACTGCAATACCGTTCAGAGGCGCTAACGTCGCTTCAAGAGCATCTTTGGCGGGTGGGATATCCAAACCAATTACCGTGGCACCTTCTTGAGATAAGGCCTGGGCGATGGATGCTCCAATACCCTGAGCCGCTCCTGTGACAAGTGCTAATTTGCCTTCAAGGGCTTTTTCCCATTTGAGGCTATTAGGGGCCGTTGTCGCATTATTAACATACAGAGGCTGGCCACTGATATAAGCGCCGCGATGGCTTAATAAAAAGTTCACAGGGGTGGCAATTGACTGGTTAACAGCTTGGCAATAAATAACATTAACCATAATGGCTTTTCGGCCAAACTCTTTACCCAATGAGCGAGTAAAACCATTTAATGCTTCCATGACACTGGCTTGTTCAATCCCGTCGCAATTTGCAGGGTTAAGACCAAGAATGACCATGTGGCATGATGGATTAAGTTGTTTGCTGATCTTTGAAAAAAAGACTTTGAGTTGGCTTAAGTCAGCGGTTTTGCTAAACGCCGTTGCATCAAATAAAACTGAGTGATAGCGACTATCTTGGTCTTCTTTGAAAACGTCAAATGGTGTATTAGTTTGCTCTAAAACCACTGATAACTCAGTGCTTGGATTATCTGCTAGTAAAACCTTACCCACTACCCAAGGGCTGCCACCTTGGTAACGTTGCAATTTAATCGGTGGCTTAACGCCCATTGCGCCCAGAAGGCTCTGACCGACTTTAGAATAAAACAAACTTTCAAAAATTTTGCTCATGGATACTTAACTTATACTTATTGTGAGGCGCACATTGTAAAGCAAATACCCATTAAAAAAAGCGTCATACCGGCTAGCTAGATATATGCCCAACTCAAGGTCAGATTCGTTAGCGCTAATACGAGAATACACATAAAGGTGATAACCATTCCCCAGTAACGCCCAAAGTGGGTTGCACCTTTACTTTTTTTGAATCCCCAAGCGTGCATTAGACGAGCCATAATAAAAGTAAATCCTATCCCGTGCAGTAGCATATTTGGGGCCCCATTAAGCTCAGCAAGCCCTAGCAGTATCAGTGTAATAGGGATGTATTCGGTGGCGTTTGCGTGGATTCGACCTGAAATAAGGATATCGGGATGGGCATGGCCCAAACCGGATTTATGGTGTTGACGTTGTTGAATGACACCATAAGCAAGGTAAAGCAATAAAAAGCCCAGCAATGCGCCATATGTGGCTGTAATTGGCAGTAAAGGCATAACGGTCTCACATGGATTTTAAGTCACACACTAGGGCTATCAAGTGGCACTGTCAATGGTTCAAAAATGGCTAGGAGCAAGACTATTAGCTATACCTAAAGGATAGGGTTTTTAGGTGTGAATCGTGTCTTGGTTTGAGTATTTATTGGTTTTTAGGTTGATTTTGTTGGGGTTCTTAGCCTTGGGTATCACTCTTAGCTGCCGCAAAATGGTGGCATCATTGGGTGTGCCAGTGGTGGGGCTGATATTTGTGGTGCTCGCTTTGCTATGTGTGATTCAAGGGGTTCAAATATTTGGTCACTTTAACCGTGTTAATTTATTTTTAGAAATCGCCGAATATGCATTTTCTGTGGTTTGGTTGTTAATTTTTTGTGCCATTGGTTGGGGCCTTTGGCAGATGATCCGGAGGGAACAAACCTATCAAAAAACAGATCAGCGAGAGCAATGGCTTAAGCAAGTTTATAATAATATGTCTGCTGCGATTTATGTGGTGCAGGATGGTCAGTTAATTTATTGCAACCAAGCCTTCAAGTCCATACAAACTAAATTCCATAGTGAAAATCCTTTTGAGCATGTTGATAAGGGCCAACAAGATGTTTGGCTGCAAAGCGACAGTGGTGAACGGTTTGTGTATTGGGTTGATAAGTGCTCCCTTGAAAACACACAAGGTCAGGCATTTATTGTTACCGACATTACATCAGTAAGGTTTCAAGGAAGCTTCATTCAAAAAGTTGCGAAAGACCTTAATTCTCAAAATAAATCCACAATGAAAAGTATCTTAGAATTGATACATGAACTACTGCCTTCATCAATTTTATATGTGGGTGAATACAATGCAGATTCTGACAGTTATCGATACATCACCCATCAAGGCGAAAACGATGGATTCATTTACACAGACTTAAAATTGCATGAGGAAA
The DNA here is from genome assembly GCF_030070105.1 of Bermanella sp. WJH001. Taxonomy (NCBI): domain Bacteria; kingdom Pseudomonadati; phylum Pseudomonadota; class Gammaproteobacteria; order Oceanospirillales; family Oceanospirillaceae; genus Bermanella; species Bermanella sp. WJH001. The sequence continues at coordinate 58,290 of NZ_JASJOO010000005.1, forward strand.
AATTTCATGTAAATGAATGGAGCTGGTTTGATGTTAATAACATTAACCAAGAACGAGTTCCCAATTTTGTACTCAATTCTGCGTCGCGTTATTACGGCGGAATTGTATTAAGAGATGATTTGAATGCCCCCTTAGGGGTGATATTGGTACTTAAGATTTGTGAAGATAGAGTGAGTGATCTGTTACTGGATTTCCTATCCATATTTAGTATCCGAGTGCGATCTGAATTATCCCATAGGCAGGATAAACGCCGCATTGAACAAAGCAGTAATCGATATAGAGCCTTTATTGAAAGTAGCAATGAAGCGATTGCCGATATTATTATTCAACCCTCTATTCATGTGGATGATAGCGTGAAAGAGCAGTGGTCGAATATTAAAAAAAATGCAAAATTAAAAGAAGTAAATCCTGCATTTATGTCTTTGTTTGGTTTTAATTCAGAGCCAACTACATCAGACTTTCTTGCTATCAAAAGCCTAAAGCATTTGATTCATTATGTGATTGAAAGTGGTTATAGCAGCGAAGTGATAGAGGTTGCCCACGAAGGCTCAAGTGCAGATATTCGCTGGCTGAGTTGCACGGTAATGGCGGACGTAGAGGAAAGGCGATTACATCGAGTTTGGATTATCTTGCGAGATATTACCGATAGCAAGCATCACATACAGCGTCTTGAGCATCAAAATAGACATGACACTTTAACGGGCTTAGCCAATCGAATTGCTCTGCGAGAATACCTTGATGAAAAAATAGAACAGGCGAATCAGTTTGGTTTTAAAGCGGCCCTTATGCTAATTGATTTAGATCGATTTAAAGAAATAAATGATGCATTAGGTCACCACTATGGAGACGTATTACTTAAAAAAATTGAACCAAGATTGCGAGGAATTATTAGCGAAAAACGAGCATTCTTTGCTCGCTTAGGTGGGGATGAATTTGCGGTAGTGATCCCCTCAATCGAAAGTTATGAAGAAATCAATGATACCGCTTTTAATATTGTTAATAAGTTACGTGAGCCTTTTGACCTTGGACAGTTAAACGTTGAAATAGGATGCAGTATCGGATTGGCTTTTTACCCCGATGATGGAAAAGAAGCAAGTACGTTAATGCGTTGTGCGGATGTGGCCATGTATAAGGCAAAAAAAGAGCCGTCGCGCGTACTCAATTATCGTAGCGAAATGGATGAGAGCAGCCCGAGGCGTTTAGCGTTAATGGCGGATATGAATAAAGGGCTTCGTGAAAATGAATTCTTCCTAGTGTATCAACCAAAATTAAATTTAGATAATAATGAGATTCATGCTGCTGAGGCGTTATTGCGCTGGCAGCATAGAGAATTGGGTTTAATTAGCCCGAGTGAATTTATTCCTTTAGCTGAAATGAGTGAAGTGATCATTGATATGACCCATTGGGTTGTTGAACAAGCTTTAATTCAAATAAAGTCATGGATCGAAAAAGGGTTATACATTAAGACGTCTGTGAATGTATCAACTCGTAACTTACTGAATGATGATTTACCTGGGTTTATTCAGAAAAAATTAGATGAATATCAAGTACCGTCACACTTACTAGAAATTGAAATAACTGAAAGCGCATTAATGGTCGACCCCGAACGAGCACTAAATACCTTGAAAATCATCAGTGATATGGGGGTGGGGATATCGGTTGATGATTTTGGTACTGGGTATTCATCGTTTATATATTTACGGCAATTACCCATCAATACGTTAAAAATTGATATTATGTTTGTGCGAAATATGTGTGCGAATTCACAGGATGAAATTATCGTTCATTCAATTATTAATCTTGCACATAATCTGTCTTTAACGGTTGTTGCAGAAGGCGCTGAAGATTTAGACACTATTGAGCGCTTAACATTGATGCAATGTAATATGGCTCAAGGTTATTTTGTGAGTAAGCCGACTTTGCCCGAGGAGTTTGAGCAATTATTAGCAACGTGGGGTAAAAGCGAATAGTTTTATTTGCTGCTAATCATACAAAAGCCCTTTATGCGCAAAGTATAGAGGGCTTTTTATTGCGTATTGCAATGCAGCTTACATCAAGCTGAATAGACCAAGCGGATGGTGAGTGCGAGCGATGGTAACCATCAATAAAACACAGGCAATAGCCGCTGCAATATAGCCACTTTGCATAACTTGTGTGGTGCTTCTCATTGCTTTTATACCAAACCAAATATAACCCACAAGCACAATCAGTTTAACCGTAAGCCATGATTGGGCGATAGGGTATTGTGAGGTGGCAAACATTAAACAGACACCAGTGATCAGTAGAAAAGAATCTATGGTATAGGCACTGATTCTAACCCCAAGCTTGTCCTGCCATTGCTTTTTTAGCAGTTTAGAGATTGCTCTGATTGTGAAGTACAGAATACTGATACTCACCAGTAAAAGGTGTGTGTGCTTTAAAGGGACATAAAGAGATTCTAAAGCCATGTTGCATCCTAATTTAATATTAATGTTCTTAGCGCTTGACAAATAACCCTCCAGATACTTAAATGATAATCATTATCATTTAAGTATCTGGAGGGTGTCATATGAAAGTCCCGCAAAATATACAGGATGTGATGAAAAATTGGGAATCTTATACGCTCTTAGCGGATAGTTTCTATCATCAGCAGCAGTATAAACAAGCGAGTAAGGTTTTTTCGAAAAGTGTCGAGATTATTGAGCCTTGGCTAGATAAAGATGAAAAAGAATTGAATAAAGTCATGCATTTATTTGTCTTGTCTTGTCACAACACAGCTCATGCGCTGAACCAATTAGGTAAGAACAAAGAAGCGGAATATTATTATAGTCACGCTCACTTTAGGTTATTAAGCTTAATTAGCCGACCTAAGCGTTCATCTCGTATTATGGAAAATGCCGTTTATGAGCTTAAGACCACGTTAAAACAACTGAAATACTTTTTGTTATCCATGAATAAAGATCAGCTTGCGGGCAATATACATGAGGAAAGTGTGCGTGTGCTACGCAAAAGTTATGTTGACTATGTAGAAGATGTTTTCACGGTATAGGCAAAGGCGTACCTTTGCCTATGTTGAAAGGTGCTAGTAGGAAACAGATCCCATTTGGAATTGATCACCTTCAAGATTAACGTGATATTGCAGCTTTTGTTTTTTGGCTTCTTCAAGTAGCTCATCACTGCTTAATTGGCTTAAACGCTGGGTGAGTAAAGCGTGGTGAATGAGAGATATTTCACGTTCAGATAAATCTCGAGCTTCTTGAACGTTAAAAATATGGTTGCGAATCAGTTCTCTTCGCCAAGCGGCTACATCATTCTCAGAGACCATGATTTGCTGAACAATCGTACTGACCATCGGGTTGATATTTTGCATCGCGTATCCCCTGTATTGACCACGAGATTTTAATGTAGAAGTTAAGTGATGAGCTCACCAGTGATATTTAACTCTCATAATCTATCAGTCTAAGGAGGGTGTTTTTTAGGTGATGCAGTTTATAATATAGGCAAAAGTGTGTACCCAAGAACCAAGTTATCGAAAAATGCATCGTAAAGATGAATATTTCTATGAAAATCAAAGGGATTCACTTGTGTGTCCTTGCGTTGTAGTTGTATTTTTCGTTATAAATAAGCCCCTTTTAGCATAAGGCTAAAGGGAAACAATAATAAAAAGTGAGCAAACAATGAGAACTCTTCTAAGTATATTTTTAATGACCATTTTTAGCATGTCCTCTTATGCTAAAGAAGTGGCAGGTGTAAACCTACCTGATAGCTTCACCGCCAAAGATCAATCATTAGCGCTTAATGGCGTTGGTATTCGATCAAAATTCTTTATGGATATTTATGCGGCTGGTCTGTATCTGACTGAAGCAACCACAGAAGCGAAGTCAGTGATTGATCAAGATAAGCCAATGGCTTTGAGATTACACATTACCTCAGGATTGTTGACGTCTGAAAAAATGGAGTCTGCAACCCGTGAAGGCTTTGAGAAATCAACGGGAGGAAACACGGCTCCTATTCAAGCCACAATAGATTCATTTATTGCAACGTTTAGTGATGCAATTGTTGAAAATGATGTTTTTGATTTTGTTTATGAGCCAGCAGTTGGCGTTAAAGTGTTCAAAAACGACACACTTAAAGCAACTGTTGAAGGTTTGGAATTTAAGAAAGCATTATTTGGTATTTGGTTGTCTGAAGACGCTGTTCAAGATGACCTAAAAGAAGGCTTATTAGGTAGCATTTAATTGCGCCGAAGCGTTTTTGATAAAGCCGTTTTTAAAAAGCCAGTCTGAGACTGGCTTTTTTTATGCCCATTTCAAAAGTGTATCTTTCAATAAACCAAGTTTAATGGGCTTGCTTAAAAAATCGTTCATGCCTGCATCAAAGCATTGTTGTTTTTCTTTATCGGTTGCACCTGCCGTTAATGCAATGATCGGGGTATCAGCAATGGATGCTTGCTTGCGAATGCTTCGAGTCGCTTCAAAACCATCAAGCACTGGCATTTGGCAGTCCATAAGCACTAGGCTGTATGATGAATTCATTAATGTTTTGATGGCTTCTTCGCCGTTGTTACAAATATCAAACTCGTAACCAAGACGTTTTAACATGGCAGAAATCACCATTTGGTTTGTTCGGTTATCTTCAGCAACCAGTATTTTTTTATCAACATTGGTAGAAGGTACGGTATTGAGGTCAGTTGAGGTTATGTTGGTATCAGTACCGTGTTTTAAAACAATATTGAAAATAAATGTTGAGCCTTCATTGAGCTCACTTTCGACATGAATACGGCCACCCATTAACTCAATTAGGCGTTTTGTAATTTGCAGCCCTAACCCTGTGCCGCCATATTTTCGCGTGGTTGATGAATCGACCTGGGTAAAGGCTTCAAACAGGGAATTAAGCTTGTCTTTGGGGATGCCGATGCCGGTATCAATGATTCTAAACTCGAGCTGAATATTACCGTTACTATTGAGGCAATGCACATCAATGTGAATCCCACCTTGAGTGGTGAACTTAAGACTGTTGCTCACAAGGTTTAATAAAATTTGTTTGATGCGAAGAGGGTCGCCATTTAAAAAAGCAGGAATATTTGGGTCTATTTTAAATGTGTAGTTGAGCTTTTTCTCTTTTAATTGAGCAATGAAAATATTGCCCAGTGATTCGCATATTTCATTCAGTGAAAAGTCAATATTCTCAAGTTCTAGTTTGCCCGCTTCAATTTTAGAAAAGTCTAAAATATCGTTAATAATGCTCAGTAATGCCTCACCTGATTTTTCAATGGTCATCACATATTTGGCTTGTTCACTGGTGAGTTCTGTTTGCGAGAGTATATCGGCAATACCAATGATGCCGTTAAGTGGGGTGCGTATTTCATGGCTCATGTGTGCTAAAAATTGTGATTTAGCTTCAGATGCGGCTGCGGCTGTTCGAGTTTCTTGTTCGGCCATCATGATCTGTTTTTGTAAATCAGCAGCATGGCGAATATCACGGTATGAACGCAATGCGTTAAGTAGCGCCATACGTAATTTATGTGCAGTAATATCAGTTTTGCTTAGATAATCGTTGATGTCGTAATCTTGAAATACCGATTCCTCAGGTGCCGCGCCTGGTTGACCTGTGCGAATAAGCAAACGAATTTCATTATTGCTATAGACATTACGGATATGGTTGACCAGCTGCAAACCTGCGTCATCGGTTTCCATGACCACATCCACTAATGCAACAGCGACGTTGTCATTTTTACCCAAGTACTCAATTGCTTCTTTTGCGCTTAGAGCACTGGCCAGTTGAATAGGGTGCCCGTCAAAGTTAAAACCGCGTAAAACCATTTTGGTAAGCTGATGAACATATTCATCATCGTCTACCACTAGGATTTGATACTGGTGGACGTTACTACGTACTTCATCAGTAGGATGTGTAGAACTACTTTCGACTTCATCACCAAAAAGTAGATCATCGCCTGGACTCATTAGATTCTCCCTAACCCAAATCCTAGGGGCCTTATCTTTTTGCCCAAGGAATTGTCATCAACGCTTAAAAATGGCGCCTATTATACTGTTTTTTTACTTGAGTTCTGTTGGTTAATCCATAAATTTAAAATGTTGTTCAAATCTGCGAATTTAAATGGTTTACCCATGAAGTCATCCATGTCTACATCAAAGCATGCTTGTTTATTGCTGTCGCGTATATCAGCGGTGAGCGCAATAATAGGGGTTCTATCTCGATTATGTTCTTGCTCGTAGGCACGAATATGCGAAGTGCATTCAAGGCCACTCATTCCAGGGAGCATGCAATCCATTAAGACGCAGCTAAACGTATGTTGAGTATAAAGCTCAAGCCCTTTTTCACCTGTTTCAGCCCAAAACACTCGGCAACCTAGCTTCAGTAGCTGCTGCTCAAGCACCATGTAATTGATCGCATTATCCTCAACTACCAAGATGGGTGTGTCATTAAAGTGGGTGCCGTCGCTGCTATCTGTTGGGACTGTGGTCATGTATATGGGGTCCGTAAATAAGCTAAAGCTGAAGATAGTGGGTGTTTAGCATTAATTGAGTGTTTAAATCCATTGTTAACTATGGCAAAAGTTAGGGGGATTGCCAGTTTAGGAGGGAATATTTCAAGCCCATTCAGGGCTTGAAATATAAGGTGAAGATCAGTGTTTGGTTGGTTTCTTGGTTACTTTCTCTTCTTTGTCGTCTTTTTCATCTTCGGGATGCTCTTCTTCACGACCAATATCGGCAATGTCTCGTAAACGCTCTAGTACGCGATAGTTGATTGAACCGCGAGGGAATGTGCCCTTGCGAGAGAGTTTACCGGCTTTACGGTCCATTAGAATTTCAATGGCTTGATCCACTGATTCAATGCCATAAATATGGAAATCGCCGTTTGAGACCGCATCAATTACCTCTTTTTTAAGCACTAGGTGCTTAACATTGGATGCTGGAATCAACACACCTTGTTTTTTGTTAAGCCCACGGGCCTTACAAATAGAAAAGAAGCCTTCAATTTTTTCATTGATCCCGCCAACAGCCTGAACCTCACCGTACTGGTTGATTGAGCCTGTGACGGCAAGACTTTGGTGAATGGGGATGTAACTTAGGGCGCTAATCAGGGCGCAGGCTTCAGCAAGCGAGGCACTGTCCCCATCAACATAACCATAGCTTTGTTCCATGGCGATCGATGCGCTCACTTCCAGTGGAAACTCTTGGGCGTATGTGTGGCCAAGATAACCGGTGAGAATCATCACGCCTTTGGTATGAATATTTTGCCCCAGGTTAGCTTCACGCTCGATATCAACAATGCCTCGTCCACCAGGGTAGACGGTTGCAGTGATTCTCGCTGGTGCACCAAATGAGCTATCACCAATTGAAAGCACCGTAAGACCATTGATTTTACCGATGGCTTCACCGTCGGTGTCGATTAATATGGTGCCGTCTAGTATGTCATCTAAAATCTCTTTTTGGATGCGGCCACTACGCTGATCTTTCGCATCAAGTGCACGGCTAACATGGTCTGCGTCAATGGTTTCATCTTGGGCCAGTTTTCTGACAAATTCTGCCTCGGCCAATAATTCAAACAAATCACCGATACGAGCACTTAAATGCCTTTGATCTTCGGCTAAGCGCGCACTTTGCTCAATCAGGCGTATAACCCCTTCACGGCTAAGAGGGGCGTATGATTTTTCAATGCAGCGACTTTGCAGAAGGCGTGCAAAGGATTCCATGTGATCACTGGTACAAGGCAGGTAATCATCAAAGTCCACAAGCACACGAAACATATCGTTAAAGTCATCATCTAGGTCTTGTAACAAGTAGTAAGTGCTACGCGAACCAATTAAAACAATTTTAACGTCCAGTGGTATCCATTCTGGAATCAGTGTTGTGGTGCTAATGAGTCCCATTTCACTATAAGGGCTTTCAATTTTTAATTGATTAGATGAAAGGGCGCGTTTTAAGGCCTCCCAAACAAATGGTTCGTGCAGTAATTTTTCTGCATCCACAATTAAAAAGCCACCGTTGGCGCGGTGCAACGCACCTGGGCAAATTTTACGATAATGGGTGACTAGGGCCCCTTGTTCACTGGTGTATTCAATCCGTCCGAATAAATTCGCGTAATTGGGGTGTGATTCGTAAATTACGGGTGCGCCGGAATCTTCTTGGCGGCTAACCAATAAGTTGGGCATGTAGGTTTCTTCAAGGAAAGTGCGTTTGGCGCTGTCTTCACGGCTTTCAAGAATCCTATCGTCAGTTAGCTCAGCAATAACCGTACGGTGTAGGTTTGCTTTCACTTTATTTAAATATTCAAGAATACTTTCAACATCTTTGTACTTTTCTAGTAGCGGTTGCATCAGAGGCGTGACGGCCTCATCGATGGTTTCTTGATTTAATTTTTTAAGGGCGTCGTTGCTTTCGCGTTTCCATTGAGGCAGCGGCACAAGTTCATCATTTAGTTGCCCCTCTAATTCATGGATATTGTTGTGGAACGCTTCACGTGTGGCTTCGTCTAGTTGCGCAAACTCTGTTTCATCGAGACTCTTGCCGTCTTTCATGGGGGTGAAGCTGATCGAAGCGCTATCACGATACATGGCGATGTTTAATTTAAGAGCAGATTGTTCAATGCGATCGATGACCTTGTCGTAGCGGAAGTTAAAGTCGCGGTCGATCAAGCTTTTCTTTTGCTGGTAGGTCGGGTGCTCAAAGGCAGCAGGGAAGGTGGCCAATAAGTTATCGATTAATTCATTGAAATCGTTTTTGAAGGCTTGGCCATTTCCGGCTTTGAGTTCGAGCTTAAGAGGCTCACGGTTGTTGTCGAAATTATTCACATAGGCCCAGTCACTTGGGCTACTTTGACGCTTGGCTTCGCTTTTTAGGTATTCAGTGATGTATGAACTGCGACCTGTACCAGAATCCCCCATGACATAAACGTTATAGCCAGGGCGATCCATTGCGACACCAAATTGGATGGCTGTGACGGCTCGGTCTTGTCCTAGTACACCATTATAGGGTGTTAACTCGCTGCTCGATTCAAATGAAAGACTGTTTTCAGGGATTTGGATGCTTAATTGATCGGGTGTCAAAGAAGGGTGTGTCGCTTTTGCCATTCAGGTCAGAACTCCATAAATATATGCCCAAACCTTATGGTGTATTGGCATTTCGAGCAAGCTATTCAGTGCGCTTTCAATGCATTTTTAGACAGTGACCGACAACTTTGTGCAAATTGATCAAATTACCCCCAAAAAGTTTGACAAAATTAATATGACAGGTCATATTAATTGGGCTAAATCTATTGAGAGGAATAAATAATGGGCGTGCAGGTAGAAGATCGCACCACGATAGATATGTTTAAGGAAGCGCAAAAGGGACGTCCTCGCTCAAATCCTTATCCAAGAGAAGTGCAAATTCGAATTAATAAGCGTGTGCAAAGAATGCGAGATAAGCATAAAGGCATGCGTCGTATGGAAGTTAAAATGCCAACAGAGTTGGTGGAACAGCTTGATGAATATGCAAAACAACAGGAATGCACACGTACCGAAGTGGTTGAGCTTTGCATTACTGAGTGGTTTGAAATGATGAGTAAAGAATTACCGCAAGGTTAGCGTTATAGCAGCAGTGTCTCCTGCTCGCTTACGCCACTAAAGTTGTACTTTAGTGGCGTTTTTTTGCGTTGAACAAACTTGTGCTACTATCGCGCCAAATTTAAATGAATGGCGACTCAATGTCAGAACTCCAACTCAACCATGATGGGCAGTCTTTAAGCCTGCCGATTTATCAACATCGCAACTCTTTATACGAAGAATTGCACACCCGCCCATCTCCTAAAATTGTCACCCCTTGTTATGTGACTCATTTAGCCATGTCTCGAGGTGAGGGTGATATTCAGCGAGAATACGACCTTGTTGTGAGTTTATGTCAGCGCTTTAGTGTTAATCCGCCTGCACCAGGCGCATCATGTTTTTATCAGGGGTTTGGTGGGTTTGAATTCCGTTGGGAGCGTCATACCGAGTTTTCAACCTATACATTTATTCGTGCAATCGACGAAGAAAAAGCCAGTGAGTTTGCGTTAGCCTTCATTCCAAAAGATTGGCTAAATCAGCTGCCTGGTGAGTTGGTGGTGGCATTGAATATTCGTGTACAAGATGAAGAAATGGACGAAAGCCAGCAGACACATTTCTTTGAAGGGCAGCGCCCTGTAGGCAGTTGTGTTGCCAATGGCAAGGCCAAGGCTTTAACCAGTTTTCGCTTGCACAGTGATGGCTTTGGTCGCTTTTTGGTGGTGAACCATGGCCTGAATGCTTATCAAGCGGGTCGACTGATTCAACGTATTTTGGAGTTAGATACGTATCGGTTAACGGCCTTAATGGGGCTACCTGTGGCCCGAGGTTTAAGTGCGGATGTTTCCTACATGGAAGGTCAGCTGGCTGAGATCAATCAAAAAATTGCTGAAATTCAAACCGAGCAAGATGAACGTGCACTGCTTAAACGTCTTTCTTTAATTGCGGCAAGGGTTGAGCAGTATCGAAGCGACACAAATTACCGCTTTGCGGCAACTAATGCCTATCATGCCTTAGTTGGTAAGCGCCTAGAGCAGGTATTTGAGCAGCGCATTAGTGGTTTGCAGACATTACGTGAATTTCTAGAGCGCCGTTTAACACCTGGTATTCGAACGTGTAACAGTGTCCGTGATCGCCTTGAAGATTTAAGTCGACGCATTCACCGAACGACTAGCTTATTACGCACGCGAGTTGAAGTGAGCATAGAAAGCCAAAACCAAAAGTTATTAGCATCCATGGACCGCAGATCAAGCTTGCAGTTAAGATTACAGCAAACCGTAGAAGGTTTGTCGGTGGTGGCCATAAGCTATTACCTATTGAGTTTGTTGGTATATGGCTTTGAAGGCATGGCACAATGGGGTATAAAATTAGACCCTAAAGTGGCGGCTGGTGCCGCAATGCCAATTGTATTATTTGCTGTGTATATGGGTGTAAGGCGCCACATAAAGAAATTGGCAAAAAATAGAAAACCGAAGCAGTAATGGAATAAATGGATTTTAAGCGATGCCTGTTAATTAATTGGCATGCTTATCGCTTAATTGTGGCTGGAATCACCTAAAGGACAGCTTTATGACACCGTCAATTGATCCTCACGCCAATAAAAACAACAATCGTCACAACCATGGCATGCCTGATTGGCAGGCCATTGCGAGTGTCAAATCAACATCGCAACAGTGCGCGAATATCTTGCAATCCAGTATTTTGTTTTTGCGCCGTTTTATTTGCCATGAGTCCCTTTATGGGGATAGCGAAGGGGCAAAAGAACTGCTCAAAGTTCAAGGTTTACTGGGTTCGTTAGAGTCTTTTAATGATGAAGCGTTCAATCAGCAATTACGTGACAGCTATGAATACGTTTGTTGTTACCTTGAATTATTACAAGAGACTCAGGCCCCATTAGACTTATGTTTAGAGTTCGAAAGGTTGATTCATATTCTTGAAGCCATTCAGTGTATGCAACAACAATCAGCTCTCGGTGTGGTTGGGTCATTAGCACAATTAAAGAGCCACTTGAAACCCCATAATTGAGCTTAAAACTTGGTCATGCACCTCGTTGTAACAGATTGTTCGGCTCTGCCCCTTGCATGTTGCGCAGCATACTTTTATAAAGGCCAGCTACCTAATTAGTAAGTGCCTTTATTTGTATGTTGCGTTTAGCTCGGTTTTACCACGATTATGTTTTAGCGTTCCCCAAAACAGCCCTCATTATAAGTGGGCTTGTAATGATGCTGATATTTCAAGGGGCGACTAATTTTGAGCTTGATGCGTCTGCTGAATCCCTTGTTTTAGAAAATGACCAAGATTTGGTTAATTACCGAACGGTGGCTGAGCGTTTTGGTAGTAGTGAATTCTTGATTGTCACCTATACGCCTCCTTGGCCGCTTTTTTCTGAAAGCTCACTTACACTTCTTAAACAAATGCGTGACGACCTAAAGGAATTACCTAGGGTTGAATCGATATATTCACTGCTGGATGTCCCTCTTTTAGAAAACCCACCCGTACCCGTGACTGAGCTGGTTGATAATATTAAAAATCTAGAGCATCCAGATGTTGATATTGAAGCCGCTAAGCAAGAGCTTGCGGTGAGCCCACTTTATAACAACATGCTGCTTAATCTTGAACATAACACCACGGCTATTCAAATAAATCGCCCGTTTGATGTTCGCCATCGTCAGTTAACGAAAACCCGTGAGGCGTTATGGAATAAAAAGGCAATTGATCATTTATCTGAAGAAGAACTTGCTAAGTTGTCTGAGCTTGATCAACAGATTAAAGATTTAAATGCCAAAAACGCCGATATCTTACACAAAGATATTATTAAAATTCGCGATGTACTAAAGCCTTATCAAAGCCAAGCTGAAATATACTTAGGCGGCGTGCCCATGATTGCCGATGACATGATTAGTTATGTTGAAAGTGACATGTATACCTTTGGCTTGGGGGTTTTCATCTTTCTTGTGGTTACCTTGCTGTTTATTTTCCGTCGTGTGCGCTGGGTAATTATCGCGTTAGGTTGCTGCACATTAACCGTTGCCGTAATGGTGGGGGTATTAGGATTATTCAATTGGCGTGTAACCGTGATCTCAAGCAACTTTGTGAGTTTGCTGCTGATTATGACTATGTCCATGTGTATTCACTTAATTGTTCGTTATCGTGAGGCCCATGCGCAGCATCCTGATGCCACACAACTAGATCTAGTAAAAGAAACCATTGGGCATATGTTTAAGCCTTGTTTTTATATGGCTTTAACCACCATGGTTGCTTTTAATTCTTTAATTTTTAGTGGCATTCGTCCGGTTATTGATTTTGGTTGGATGATGGCTACTGGCGTGTTAGTCGCACTGACAATCGTTTTTATATTGTTTCCTATTTTTGCATTATTGGCAGGCAAAGGGAGTGAGTCGGCCAGTGCTAAAAATCATAGCCCAATTACTGATTTGTTTTTATGGGTCACTCTTAAACATGGTAGAAAATTACTATCAATCAGTTTGGTGTTGACGGTTTTGGTTGTTGCAGGGCTATCTCAACTTAAAGTTGAAAATAGTTTTATAAGTTACTTTAAAGAAAGTACAGAAATTCATCAGGGCATGAAGGTCATCGACCAGCGCCTAGGCGGCACCACCCCCCTTGAAGTGGTCTTGAATTTTCCAGTGGTTAGCCAAGATTGGGCCAGTGAAGAGAATGATGATTTCTTTTTTGATGAAGTAGAAAAAGAAGATCCTACCAAGTATTGGTTTACCACTGAAAAAGTGGATCGCATTAAAAAAGTACATGCCTATCTAGATGCTCAACCTGAAATTGGTAAGGTCATTTCTTTGGCAACCATGGTTGAAGTGGCGGAAAAAATTCACGGTGCTGAGTTGGGCAGTTTTGAGTTGGCTTTACTTTACAGTGCCATCCCAGCTGAATTTAAATCCATTGTATTGGACCCTTATGTGTCTCCTGAAAACGGTCAGGCGCGAATCAGCTTGCGTATCTATGATAGCTTGCCCGATCTTCAGCGTGCAGAGCTGCTTAAGCGAATTAATCAAGATCTGCAGACTGAGTTAGGCCTAAAACAAGATGAGTTTATGTTGGCGGGCATGATGGTGCTGTATAACAACATGCTACAAAGTCTATTCACCTCACAAATTCTGACTTTAGGAGCAGTGTTTGTAGGCATTATGTTTATGTTTATGGTGTTATTTCGCTCTTGGAAATTGGCTTTAATTGCGATTGTGCCCAATTTATTAAGCGCGGGTGTGGTGTTGTCAGTTATGGGCTGGGCAGGTATTCCACTGGATATGATGACCATTACCATTGCGGCCATCACCATTGGTATTGCAGTGGATGATACGATTCATTATATCCATCGTTTTACCGAAGAGTTTAATGAAATAGGGTGTTATGAGCAGGCCGTGAGGAATTGCCATGGCTCAATTGGTAAGGCGGTTTATTATACGTCGTTAACCGTGGTGGTGGGTTTTTCTATCTTGGCGTTATCTAATTTTATTCCCACAATTTACTTTGGTTTATTAACCGGTTTAGCCATGTTAATAGCGCTAGTATTAGTACTAACGCTATTGCCAAGAATGTTAATTGTGTTTAAGCCTTTTGGTCACGAATCCAAGTCTTAACTTCTTTTTCTAATAGGGTCATGGGTAATGGCCCTAGTTTTAAAATATAGGCATGATAGGCCGGCAGGTTAAAACGTCGGCCTAGTTCATCTTCTGCCAGTTTCTTTAACTCCAAGAACTTCAACTGTCCCACCTTATAAGCGGTAGCTTGTCCTGGCATAACCAAGTAACGCTTGATTGCATTGCGTGAATCTTCTTCTGAAAAAGGTGTATTGGCTAAGCGAAAGGCCAATGCTTGGTCGATATCCCAGCCGTAGTAATGCAGGCCGGTGTCAATCACAAGACGATTTGCGCGCCACAACTCCATCAATAAGCGGCCGTATTCATTCCAAGGATCTTGATAAGCACCTAGCTCTTTTGCCAATGTTTCTGCGTAAAGTCCCCAGCCTTCACTGTATGCGGTGAAATGAATGTGGCGACGAAACTCGGGAATGTTTTTGCTTTGCTGCGCGTAAATGGTTTGCAGGTGATGCCCAGGAATGGTTTCGTGGTAAGCAAGCGCTTCAAATTGAAAAGCGGGCATCTCATTTAGTTTTGAGCCATTCATGTAATAACGCCCAGGTCGTTTACCGTCATCACTTGGGCTTTGATAAAACGCCACTGGTGCGCTTTGTTCTCGATAGGCTTCCACTTCTAATACTTCCATAGGGATATTTGGAATATCCGTAAAAGCACGAGCCAGTTGGTTATTCATACTTTTAATGTAAGACTTTGTTTTTTCAAGCGCCTGTTGGTTGGTTTCAAAATACAAGCTTTCCTCACTGCGAGTAAATTCAAATAAAGCCTCTAAGCTAGGTTGCTTGAGTTGAGGTAGCAGTTGAGTGATTTCACGTTTGATGCGGGCAATCTCATCTAAGCCAAGTTGATGTATTTCTTCAGCGCTTAAATTGGTTGTGGTTATGGCCTGTAAACGTAAATTGTAATATTCCTTACCTTGTTCAAATTGATGTAGGCCAGTATTTAAGCTGGCTAGTTCACGCTCTTGTTTTAAGTGTTTAATGAGTTTACTAAAAGCGGGGCGATAGCGTCGTTTAAGAGCACGCTCTAGTTGGTCTTTAAGAACTTTTGCGCTGGAGTCATACAAATCTAATGGCTCAATTTTACGCAGAAAATCACTCCATAAAATATTATGAACTTTGCTTCTCTCAATTGGGTAACCTGTTATAAAGTTTTCACAGGCTTCAATTACCGAATCAAAAACAAAACTAGGCGGGCGAATGCCTTTTGCTTCGCGCATCTCAAGCTGTTCAATAAGTTGATCGATTAATGTACTAATGCCATTCACACGATCAATATAGTGGCGAGCATCTGCAATATTATCTACTTGGTGAATGTTAATTAAAAAATTAGGGATCTCGCTGTGTAGGCCATACATCTGGTTTACAGGAAAGCTCAATAAGCGAAACTCATGATGTTTGATATCCTGTTCAATTTGATCTTTAAGCAAGGCAATACTTAGGGCGGTTTGCTGTTCAAGTGCAGGCAATGTGAGGGTGCTGATTTTAGCTAAGAACTCTTTTTCTTGATTCAGTTGCTCAAGTTGATAGCCATCAGAAATGTCATCCCATTGGCCATAATTGGTTTTTAATCCTCTATAGGCTTGCAACATTGGGCTGCTGGAGATTTGCCACTGGCTATATTCATCAATGATTTCATTGGCCAGTTGTTGCTGGTCTTGTTTGAACTGGGTGGTAAACACAGGTTCGCTGACGGATGGTGGCTGAGTATTAAGCTGGCAGGCGGATACGGCTAAAATCGCAGTAAATAATAGGCTGGTTTTAAGTGGGTGTTGAAATAACATTATTTTAGTTGTCCGGCTTGTCTTGCCTTTAAATAGGCATCTTGAAAACAGTTTAAAAATTGTATCAGTTCTAGACCGCAATTCCTTTGATTCTGTTCAATTAACCAATAAGCTACGCTTTCTAATGTACTTAGCCCTTGCTGGTTTTGATTACGTCTAAGGCGATAATCACTCTGTGGTGCTTTTATGCTCACCCTAGGTAGCTTTGCTAACCAAGGGCTTTGGCGCATCATCTTTTGGGATTCTTGCCATGTGGCATCTAAAATTAGGTAACCTTGAATCTCATTGTGATCTTGCTCAGTGGTTGCGTGCGTATTATTAGCAGTAGACGTATCTTCACCAGGGTAAAATAGCGCATAGTGCTTAAATTGTTTCTCAAGTTCAGAACTTTTTAAGCGGTGCCAACTCGTAGTCTCAATATTGGTTGATATTTTAAGTAATCGCCCGGTATTGCTGCGTTTTGTGTACTCTTTAGGGTGATAAAGTAGCGTGCAGGGTGTTGCCAGTGAAACTTTAGGCGCATACTGACAAACGCATGTGGGCAAAGGCAGGGTGCAGTGAATACAATAGATAAATGATGCTTCCACAATGAGCCCGTTCGGTTTAAGTTAAATATTGATTATCAATACACAGTGCAAGGTAGTCCAATGGTAACAAAATTTGTTCAAGTTTTATTCTTAATAATTTTCTCGCAAACAAGCTTTGCCCTTGAACCCATAACCGGTAGTGAGCAAAAAAGTTATGGCACAAAACAACAGCAGGATTATTGGCTTGTATTAGGTGCTATTCAGCGTATTAGTGGCGCAGTGAAACCAGAGGCGGAAGTGAGGCTGTCAGCTAAAACAACTCATTGGCTTTGGGAAATACCTGTGGGTCATACTAGCGAAGAAAGTTTTGAAGTATTGAAAAAACAGCTCAATAAAAAAGCGACCACCTTATTTCAGTGTCAAGGTCGTGGTTGTGGTTTGAGTAATGATTTTGCCAACCAGATTTTCAATCAATCTATATTATACGGTCGTGATAGTGATCAATTTTATTGGGTCGGTCTAACCGATGAAAAACGCCCAAGTGTTTGGGTGGTTTATACCTCTGCACGAAGCGCTAAGCGCGTGTATGCGTATGTTGAACAAGTGGTACTTAATAAGGGTGAAATCGATAAATTAGATGGCTTTGTGCAAAAAGGCCAAGCTCAAACCTTGTTTGACCAGGGGTATATTGTCATGAACCAATTGGGTGATGACGCTCGTCTACGAGATGCTCAGGTCGAATGGATTAAGGATTTATTAATAGAAAACCCCAACAAACGATTTGCATTAGTTGTGCACCGATATGGTGGCATGGAAAATCAGCAGTTAATTGAACGCACGCAAAAAGAAGCCGATGCCCTAATCGAGCAAGTGGCAAAAGCGGGCGGATTTATAAAAAACCTTTACGCTCATGGTGCAGGGGCGGTTATGCCTAGAGTGTTAATGTCAGATCGTATTGAATTGGTAGAACTGAAAAAATAATGAAATCTATTTCTCTTGTTTTGGGTAGCGGCGGTGCCCGTGGTTATGCCCATATTGGTGTCATTCGGGCCTTACTTGAAAATGGTTACGAGATTAAAAGCATTGCCGGTTGCTCAATGGGTGCCGTGGTCGGTGGCTTTTATGCAGCTGGCAAACTGGATGAGTTTGAACAATGGACACGCTCATTAAGTTACTTGGATGTACTTAAACTTGTGGACATTAGTTTGTTAAGTAACGGTGCGATACGCGGCGATAAGTTATTTAACCGCCTTTCACAAATGCTCAACGGAATTCAAATCCAAGACTTAAATATACCGTTTACAGCCGTGGCCACAGATTTAATACAGCAAAAAGAAATTTGGTTCACCACGGGGGCTCTTGAAGAAGCGATTCGTGCATCCAGTGCGATACCATCTTTATTGATGCCAGTTGTGAAAAATGGCCGAGTATTGGTGGACGGTGCGGTGTTGAACCCCTTGCCCATTACACCCGTGGTAGGCACGCACGCAGAAGCCATTATCGCAGTGGACCTAAGTGCTGAGGTGCCTATGCCTGGTGGCCGCAGTTCGGCTGAAGACGAAGAAAAAGTGGCCGCTCATAAACTGGATAAACAAAACTGGTTCTCGCAAATGAAGCTAAAAACACTGCAGTTTTTTGAGCGCAGTGGCGATGAAGAGGAAGAAACCGAACGGGTATTTAGCGCAAACCTCGGTAAGTTAGGGGTTGTTTATCAAATGTTCGATACCATGCAGGCTTCATTAATACAGTACAAAATTGCAGGTTATCGACCAGACTTATTGATCCGTATGCCAAAAGACTCTATTCGATTTCACGAGTTTTACCGTGCTGAGGAGCAAATACAGTTAGGGTACGACATCGCATGCCGTGCCTTAGAAGGGTTTGAGCGTGGCGAATCTAATACTTATGGTCAGCTTTAGGTTAAAATGGCCAAAATTTTAAGAGAATGCCTGTGAAAGATATTTATCAGCAAGCGGTGGAGCAGTTACCGAGTATTATTGATTGGGTTCGATTTGCGGCCAGTGAATTTGAGCGCCAAGGGGTATATTACGGTCATGGCACCGACAATCCTTGGGATGAAGCCCTTTTACTGGTAACCGCTACCTTACAAATGCCCTTTGAAATTAGTCCTCAGCAAGCCCAATGTCGTCTAATAACCGCTGAGCGTGAACATTTAGCGCAATTGATTCAGCGCCGCATTGATGAGCGCATTCCAGTGGCCTACTTGATAAACGAAGCTTGGTTTTGTGGTTTGCCATTTTATGTGGATGAGCGCGTATTGGTGCCACGCTCGCCTTTGGCAGAAATCATTCAAAATCGTGTGAGCCCTTGGATGGATGGCAAAGAGCCAAATCGCATATTAGATTTGTGCTGTGGTAGTGGCTGTATCGGGATTGCCTCATTACAAGCCTTTCCTGAGGCACAGCTAGATTTAGCGGACTTAAGCCGTGACGCCCTTGATGTGGCTGAAATTAATATCGAGCGCCACCAATTGTTTGATCAGGTGGCGGCCATCGAGTCGGATTTGTTTTCAAACCTACAACCTGGTTACGACCTGATTTTATCGAACCCCCCTTATGTGGATGCTGAAGACTTAGCGGATATGCCAGCAGAATACCAACATGAGCCAGCAATGGGTCTGGGCAGTGGTGATGACGGCTTGGATATCACTCGTCAAATACTGGCCAATGCCTGTGATTATTTGAACCCAGAAGGGGTGTTGGTGGTAGAAGTGGGCAATTCTTGGATTCACCTAGAAGCGCAATTTCCGCAAGTGCCGTTTACATGGGTTGAGTTTGAGCATGGTGGCGACGGGGTGTTTGTATTTACCCGTGAACAACTGGCCGCGCATCAGCATCACTTCCGTGTATAATGTGTCCAATTTTTTAGTTAATAAGCAGTTTACTTATGTCTGGTAATTCATTTGGTAAATTATTCACCGTCACCACGTTTGGCGAAAGCCATGGTGTGGCGTTAGGCTGTATCTTAGATGGCTGCCCTCCAGGCATTGAGATTACAGAAGAAGAGATTCAGGTAGAGCTAGATCTGCGCAAGCCAGGAACCTCTAAGTTCACCACTCAACGTCGCGAGCCGGATCAAGTGAAGATCCTGTCCGGTATTTTTGAAGGCAAAACCACGGGTACGCCCATTGGTATGATCATCGAGAATACCGATCAACGCTCAAAAGATTACGGTGATATCTCACAGAAATTCCGCCCAGCCCATGCTGATTATGGCTATACACAAAAATATGGCTTTCGTGATTACCGTGGTGGTGGTCGCTCAAGCGCCCGTGAAACCGCCATGCGCGTGGCAGCTGGCGCCATTGCTAAGAAGTTCTTAGCGGCCAAAGGCATTGAAGTACGTGGCTATTTATCCCAGCTTGGCCCAGTTAAAGCCGAAAAGTTTGATTGGGAGCAGGTGCGCCAAAATCCATTCTTTTGCCCAGATGTCGACAAAGTGCCAGAAATGGAAGCCTACATGAATGCTCTGCGTAAAGAAGGGGATTCCATTGGTGCCAAAATCACCGTTGTGGCCACAGGTGTTAAGCCTGGTCTAGGTGAACCGATTTTTGATCGTCTAGATGCGGATTTGGCCCATGCGCTGATGAGTATTAACGCGGTTAAAGGCGTTGAAATTGGTGATGGCTTTGATGTGGTTGAGCAAAAAGGCTCTGAACACCGTGATGAAATGACCCCACAAGGTTATTTGTCTAACCACTCTGGTGGTGTATTGGGTGGTATCAGCTCTGGCCAAGACATCATTGCGCACATTGCTCTTAAGCCAACGTCTAGTATTACGGTGCCGGGCAAAACCATTGATGTGAATGGTGAGCAAACTGAGCTGATCACCAAAGGTCGCCACGACCCGTGTGTGGGGATTCGTGCCACGCCAATCGCAGAAGCCATGATGGCCATTGTGTTAGCTGATCATTATTTACGTCATCGCGGTCAAAACGCGGATGTGAACTGCACAACCCCAGTGATTCCACCTCAAGCGTAATTGATTGAACTAAACTGTGGGAGGGCACTTGTGCGCGACAGGACGTTGATGTCTTAGTCGCGCGCAAGCATCCTCCCACAGTGGTTTTAAAAGAGTTAATTATGGATCATTGTTTGTTTGGTTTTAATTCTTACGTATTGAATCATGCCTGCTAATGCTGCTGTGCCGTATTGGCGCCTCTCCTCATTTTATTTTTTCTACTTTGCATTATTAGGCTGCATCTCTCCCTATTGGGGATTATTCCTTGATGATAAAGGCTTTAGTGCCCAAGAAATTGGCGAGCTAATGGCGCTGTTTGGGTTGGTACGTATTCTTGCCCCCAATGTATGGGGAGCGCTTGGAGATTACACGGGCAAACGCATGCCATTGTTACGCATTGGCTGCGCCATTTGTTTTTGTATCTTTTTGAATATCTTTTGGGTGGAATCCTTTTTATGGATGGGCCTGATTATGATTGGCTATGGCTTTTTTTGGGCGGCGGTTTTACCTCAGTTTGAAGTAGTAACGCTTAATTATTTAAAAGACCAAACCGATCAATACTCCAAAATTCGCACCTGGGGCTCCATTGGTTTTATTGTGTTTGTGGGCTTACTTGGTTGGGCGTTTGATTATATTAGCGTCAGTTTTTTACCGGTATTTATGCTGGTGTTACTGGCCGCTATATTTTTGAGTAGTACCTTAATAGAGGGGCGAGAGATTACCCATGAACATGAAAGTACAGAAGGCTTTTTATCATTAGTGTTTAAACCCACGGTCATGGCATTTTTATTGGCCGCTTTTTTAAATCAAGTGAGTCATGGTGCTTACTACACCTTCTTTAGTTTGTATTTAGAGCAATTTGGTTACAGCAAAAGCATGATTGGCTTCTTGTGGGCCTTGGGTGTCATTGCGGAAGTGGGGATCTTTTTAATTGCTCATAAAATTTTTGCAAAAATAGACCATAAAACCGTATTGGTGGTGAGCTTGTTATTAGGAGGCCTGCGCTGGGTTGTCACCGCTCACTATGTGGAAACTTTATGGTTATTGGCCACCATGCAGTTATTGCATGCCGTCACCTTTGGTGCCATGCATGCGGTAGCCATGCACTACATTCATTTGTACTTTAAAGGCAAACACCAAGGACAGGGCCAAGCTTTGTTTTCAAGTTTAACCTACGGCGCCGGCGGTGCATTAGGCGCTTATGTGTCAGGCCTTGTATGGATGCAAGACATGGGCGTCACCATGTTTGAGTGGGCAGGGTACAGTGCTTTACTTGGTGCACTGGTGGCGTGGGTGTGGGTGAGTAAAGGTCACAAAATATAATTTGGATTTTTAAACCTTCCCTTATCTGATCAACCAAAACCAGTACACGTTTTATGTATAGGGGCACCCCAACCCTCTGTTTAACCTGAGATGGTCGAAGGGCGCGGTTAACTCTTTACGATTGTTAGCCAATGATAAATCACTCGATATATAAACAGCGTATTTGTGAAAACCTACATTTTGATTGATTTAAGCCTATTTTTTATTCAACAAAATGCGCGTTTACACTGGATGATTATTTAAAAACCATGCAAAATCAGCCACATACAAACACGTGCTCAGAAATAACAGGCGCCTGTTAT
>NZ_JASJOO010000006.1:357887-416180 GCF_030070105.1 Bermanella sp. WJH001
TGCGCCCCGCGCACGAAACCAGTGAACTAATTCATTCAGGGTGAACCGAAAGTGAATACTTATGCTGGTTACAAGCTCTCTTGTAAGCGAAGGCCAGTTTAAATAGCACTTTTAATTGGTACAAATTATCCAAATAAAGCGTATTTATATTTGAGTGTAGCCCTTCGTAACACAGGTTGTTCCCTTATTACCCACTTTAACAACCCCGTGAAAATCAGGTTCGTTTGTACCACATATAACTGAACTTGGTTTCACTTTTAAATTCCAAAAGGTAATTAAAATTATACTTTTAATTATCATAAGGCGTAGTTAAAAGGTACGTATGTTTCATTTACTGGTGGGTTGTCTATCAATTAGGCAGTTGAACAAGGCTGTTTGTCATCCCTAGGGATGAATTTGTAATACTTTGTAAATTCAGGTGAACTTTGCAGTGTGCAGAATAATCTGTGCGGGTTAGGATGCTTGCCACTTACAAATAATAACAAAAAGAAACGAGCAGTCCTTTTTATGAAAATTTTTAGCGTACTACTACTTAGCGGTTTCTTAGCTTTTAGCTTGCAAACAAATGCAGCTGAACAAACCCAAGAAGACATGAAACAACAAGTGTTAAAAGTACAAAAAGAATTAGACGAATTAGTGGAGCAAGGCGGTAAATATGCTTATTTACAACTTGCTCAAAAGAACAGTTTATCGCCATTTGCTGTCGCTGTTGATGAATCAGGCACCACAATTATGCTTGAAGTACCTAAAAAAGAAGAAAAAGCCTCTTTTAGTGACAAAATATTAAAGCTAAGAGAAATGATTTACCTAGGTGGCAAAAACGCAAAATTTGTAGCCGGTGCGTTGTTTGTACAAGCACAAGTACCTCACATGGGTAAAGAAGTAGACGGTGTAGCCATAGAGATGGAGCACAAAATGGGACTATCGGTATTACGTTTCTCCCCATACGAAGTAAACCGTGAAGATAAAAAAATCAGTTTTAAAAGACCAGTGGATAAAGTAAAACCAGTGGTGTTTTTTAAAGAAGCAGTAAACCAAGACCCTAAGTCTTGAGCTAAAAAGTAAAGCGTAAAATAACAATAAAAAACCAAGAATTGATGCAGGTTGCTAAGGAAGCAGCCGCTCAATAGAGATCTTTACTCTTCATGAATGAAGCTCTCACAATAATAAAAAACAGGAGACAACAAATGAAAGGCCTTAAAAAACTTGCTTTGGTTACTGCAGTAGCCGCCGCTCCTTTCGCCCAAGCAGAAATGACTGCTATGGACGATGCTCTACTAGGTGAAATGACCGGTCAAGCCGGTATCACTATCGACGTAGATTTAGATATGACAATCGATGCAATCAAGTATGTTGATAGCGACGGTAATGCTGGTGGTTCTGGCGTTCAAGGTGCACTAACCATGAAAGGTTTAACTATCGATAACGATGGTGCTGCTGCAACTATCCGTGGTATTACAATCGACGCTGACGGTACTGACGGTCTGGTAATCGGTTTAAACCAAATTGGTGATGAGCTAGGTAACGGTATCGACATCACTGTTGATGCAGTTTTGATTAATGATGGTAGCGCAAACCTTCAGTCAGTTAATGCGGTTAATGCTGCAAATACTGCTGGCTTTAATGTACTAGCTGGTGGATATAACTACGTTGATTATGCAACTGGTGCTGTTACTACTGAGGTAGGCACTGCTGTATCTGCTGCTGCTGCTGCAGGTGTAGCTGCTGATGATACTGCTGCTCAAGCTGCTGGTTTCCCTGACTTTGCTACTATGGTTGGTGCTGCTGCTTCTGGTAATGCTGCTGCGCAAGCTGAGATTGTTGGCAATGCAGGTTCTTCAGCTGCTTATGGCCAAGCTGCTGGCACTTTAGCTGATGCTCAAGCAGCTAGTGCAGTTGGTGACGTTATTGCTGCTGCTGGTGGTGGTAACATCGGTGGATTCAAAATTGAAAACTTCCGTAACTACATTCAAGATAGCTTAGTTGGTGAGTACAACGGTGTATTCGACATGGCTCTTCAAGATAGTACTGGTGATCTAACTGGCGCTGGCGCTGCAGGTCGTTTTGTTCGCGGTGAAATCGTGATCAATGGTACTGGTACATATAACCCAGCGGGTTCAACTGGCGGTCTGCGTATCTCTGGTCAATTCGGTGGTGCAATCGATAAAGCTGCTTGGGTTGATAACAATGGCGGTGAATTCGGTATTGCTGATCTAGGTTTCTTCCACGGTGTTGATAATGACGGTGATACTATTGCTGATACTATCGAAGGTATGCACTTCACTGTTGATATCGATGTTGTTGACCGTGCGTCTTCAATCGCTGGTAATGGTTTAGTTGGTGGTCCGATCGCGAAAGGCGATACTGTTGCTCAGCTACAAATCAGCAACATGTCTATTGAAGGTACCATCATGATGGGTCAAATCTATGTTGGTAACGAAGCAGGCACTCAATCTACATCTCTAGGTTCTGTTCTTGTTAAAGATATCGATATGACTGGTACTACTGTATGGGTTTACGGTCACTAATCGACTGTTGTACTTATACTTAGTATGAAAAAAACCCCGGTTCGCCGGGGTTTTTTTATAGTTTATACTGTTAAAGTTATATTGAATTTAGAATTGAGATAACAACTCAAATGAGCAAAGGATAAAACGATGAAATCATTTAAATCTGTCTTGTCTTTGTGTGTGTTGATTTTATTTTCTGTTTTGTCGTTGGCGGAGTTAAAACCATTAAATGATGAAGGCTTGGCCGCCCATGTGGGGCAAGTCAGCCAAGCGGCTGTTAATAAAGATAAAGGCTTTCAAGTGCCACTTTTATTAAGTGAAGCCAATTCACAATCCTCTCAATCTTCTAGTTTTACGTCACAAGCTACATCCAATACCCCAAGTTCTGGCATTACATTAGACATTGATTTGCAATTGCAAATTGATGAAATCCGTTGGGTGGATATTGATGGTGCTGGCCCTAATGGCACACAAGGTGCAGTGGTGTTACACGGTTTATCCATTGGCCATTTAGATGGCCCGACACCAGAGCCGGCGCAAATCCGTGGTATTACCATTGATGCCGATGGTCGTGATGGTTTGGTGATTGGTATTGAACAAATTGGTGATCGATTTGGTAACGGCATTGATATCAATATTGATAGCGTGCAGATAAAGTAGCTGTCAGTTTTTCTGTTTTATTTTAAAGTTTGTTCGTTTTAGGTTAAAGCCCGTGCTTGTCTATGTATGGTTTTTAGCTGCGCCCCTTTCTTTGCTTTTTCTTCGTTATTTATGCTTTTCTAATTTTTGCGTGTTAATACAGAGCGGATGTTTACCGCTTTTATTTTGATAATAGTTAATACATGCGTGGATCCCCGATAAAAGCACTCGGGGATGACGTTAAGAAGGGAAAAGTGATTCTGTTTTAGCTGAAACCTTGCCGTCACCCCGCGCAGGCGGGGGTCCAATGTATGCTGTTCATTCCATCAGGGAGTGCTAATTATGGCTCCCCGATACAAGCACTCGGGGATGACGAGGTTTTGGAAAGTAGATAGTAATTGCGCTAAAACCTAACCGTCCCCCTCGCGCAGGCGGGGGTCCAATGCATGCTGTTTATTCTATCAGGGAGTGCTAATTATGGCTCCCCGATAAAAGCACTCGGGGATGACGTTAAGAAGGGAAAAGTGATTCTGTTTTAGCTGAAACCTACCGTCCCCCTCGCGCAGGCGGGTCCAATGATGCTGTTCATTCTATCAAGGGTGTTCTAGTTATGGATCCCCGATAAAAGCACACGGGGATGACGTTACGAAGGGAAAAGTGATAGCAATTGCGCTTAAACCTTGCCGTCACCCCCCGCGCAGGCGGGGGGCCAATGCATGCTGTTTATTCTATCAAGGGTGTTCTAGTTATGGCTCCCCGATACAAGCACTCGGGGATGACGTTGAGTGAATTGATGTGAATATTTTTTTAAATGTTGCATCGGCAAAGCTGCAAGTTGAACATACCCTCCGACCTCCGACCTCCGACCTCCGACCTCCGACCTCCGACCTCCGACCTCCGACCTCCGACCTCCGACCTCCGACCTCCGACCTCCGACCTCCGTTAAAACCATCTATTTGAATACGGCACACTTTTATATTGAATTAGCATTTACAGCGAGTGTTTTCCATTTCTGGCTTTAACCTTGTTATTTCCAACTAATCTAACTGTACAGGCTTAAAATTCCTTAAGCCCGCGAGCAGTAGGTGGTTGTATGAAACGGATGTTCATCACTTTCGCGTGCGCGATGGCGTATGCAATGTTTTCTTTTGCACAGTTGCAGCCTTTAGATGATGAGGCTTTGCAGCGCAGCCATGGCTTCATGGGCAGCCATATTCAGTTTGAAGCAAAACCCATGGATAAACCGTTAACTTTGATAAAGGCGCCTAAAACCCAAGCGGTTGCGCAATATCAGGGTAAAAGTCAGTTATTCGATGCACTTACCGGTTTAAGTAAAGATGGTTTGTCACTCACCCAAGGCATTGAAATTGACTTAGATATTCAAGCCAGTTTGGATATGCAATGGCAAGATTCAGATGGTCTTAACACCGATGGTAATGGCGAAGCAGGTTCATTAACGTTATCGGGTTTACACCTTGGCAGTCATAAAGCAGGCATCACGCAAGAAATGATGAACAGTGATCGCCCATTTTTAGACTCAGAATTGGCAGTGATTAATAACTTGTTTATCGATTTTGATAGCCAGCAGGGTATGTTTATTACCATTGAAGAGATTGGTGATCGATTTGGCAATGGCTTGGATATTATTGTAAATGATGTTTATTTAGGAAACGAGCAAGCCAGCGCAGGTGGCCTATTAATCGAGAACCTTTCAAACTTTATTCAAGATGAGGACGTGAATGTAATGAATCAAACCTTTGGTTTGAATCTAGCCACGTTAAATGACGGTAAAAATACCGCAGGTGGCAATTGGCTTCCTATTAATGCCATTGTGTTAACCGAAGAAAACCAAACACAAGATACCAGCGTCAATTTGCCCAATATCGATTTAGGGCTACCGAATATCACCACCACAACCACCATAGATGCAAGTTTTGCAATTCACATTGATAAGCTGGCTTGGGTGGATGATGGCGGCGAATTTGGTATTGCCGGTTTAATGATTTATGACGGGCTGGATACCAATAATGATGGCATTGACGACACCATTGGCCCTGCCAAACTCACTCAAATGAAAATAGAAACCATCGATCACATTGCCCATGACGGTGCACAAGTTAGAGCGTTGTACATTGAAAACTTAGACTTTAAAGCCGATATTTCTATGCAAAGTATTTATGTGGGTAACCCGCAAACCGGCAGTTTGGGTTCGTTGCATATTCAAGGTTTAGATACAGCGGGCACATCCGTATGGATTTACGGCCATTAAAGTTTTGATGGAATGTTAATTTGAAGGCGCTCATTTAAAAACCTCATACAGAGCAAGGTTTTTAAATGAGCGCCTTAAGCGTACAATTGCCCAAATTTTGTCGTACCGATCGCACTTATATGTCAGCCAAACCCGTTAAGCCATCCCAGCCTGCGTTGCAGCCTACGGATATTAGTACTTACACACCTTTTCGTAGTGATCTCAAGCCTGCGCCATTTTTGCCTATGTCACACAAAGAGATGGATCAATTAGGCTGGGACAGCTGTGATGTGATTATTGTGTGTGGTGACGCGTACGTGGATCACCCAAGTTTTGGTATGGCTGTGATTGGGCGAACCCTTGAAGCTCAAGGTTTTCGCGTGGGTTTGATCTGCCAACCAGATTGGACCAACATCGAAAGCTTTAAAGTATTGGGTAAACCTAACCTGTATTTTGGTGTGTCTGCTGGCAACATGGACAGCATGATTAACCGCTACACGGCGGACCGTCGTGTACGTCACGATGATGCCTACACACCGGGTAACGTGGGCGGTAAACGCCCGGACAGAGCGGTGACGGTTTACACTCAAAAATTGCGTGAAGCATACAAAAAAGAAGTGCCCATCATTGCTGGCGGTATCGAAGCCAGTTTGCGCCGTTTAAGTCATTACGATTATTGGCAAGATCGCATACGCGGTAGTGTGTTATTAGACAGCACTGCCGATATGCTGTTTTACGGCAACGCTGAGCGCGCATTAATTGAAGTAACCTATCGTTTAGCCAATGGTGAAGCCATTGCGGATATTAATGATGTTCGGGGTACGGGTTTTTTATGTAAACAATTACCCGCTGATTGGGTGCAAATTGACAGTACCGAGCTTGATCAGCCGGGCAAATTAAAAGCCCATAAAAGCCCATATGAGATGATCGACCTTGAAGCCAAGGCCGAAGAAGAAGCGCTGAAAAAAGACGGCGCACAAGTGATTCAAATTGTGCCACACATGCAAATGCGCAAAACCGACCCGAATGCCAGTTACATTCGTTTGCCATCACTTGAGCAAGTTAAAGCTGATAACGCTTTATATGCTCACCTTGACCGAGTGTTCCATAAAGAAACCAACCCAGGTAATGCCCGTGCGTTAGTGCAGGCTCATGGTCGTAACGATGTGTGGATGAATCCGCCACCGATTCCATTAACCACAGAAGAATTAGACTGGGTATTTGAACGCCCTTATAAACGTAATCCGCATCCGGTTTATGGCAAAGAAAAAATTCCAGCCTATGACATGATTCGTTTTAGTGTAAACATTATGCGAGGCTGTTTTGGTGGTTGCACGTTTTGCAGTATCACCGAACACGAGGGGCGCATAATTCAAAGCCGCTCTGAAAAATCTATTTTGAACGAAATTGAAAATATTCGTGATTTAACCCCAGGTTTTACCGGCACTATTTCAGATTTAGGTGGCCCAACGGCCAACATGTATCGCTTAAATTGCAAAGACAAAGTCATTGAAGAAAACTGCCGTCGCCCTAGTTGTGTTTATCCAACCATTTGCAGCAACTTAGAAACCGACCATAGTCATACCACCCAGCTTTATCGTAAAGCCCGTGATATTAAAGGGGTTAAACGCATCGCCATTGCATCGGGTTTGCGTTATGACTTAGCGGTAGAAGACCCTGAATATGTAAAAGAATTAGTGACCCATCACGTAGGTGGTTATTTAAAAATTGCCCCAGAGCACAGTGAAGATGGCCCATTAACAAAAATGATGAAGCCGGGCATGGGTACCTACTACAAATTCAAAGACATGTTTGAAAAGTACTCAAAAGAAGCGGGCAAAAAACAGTATTTGATTCCGTATTTTATCAGCGCCCATCCAGGCAGTACTGATAAAGACATGCTTAATTTAGCGCTTTGGTTAAAAGAAAATAATTTTAAAGTGGATCAAGTTCAAAACTTTTATCCATCCCCCATGGCAACAGCAAGTACCATGTTTGCCACGGAACGTAACCCACTTAAGCCGATTAAAGCAAAAAACCACGAACCTGTGTTTGCGGCTAAAACCAAAGAGCAGCGCTCATTACATAAAGCGTTTTTACGTTACCATGATGCTGACAGCTGGCCGTTACTGCGCAAAGCGTTAAAGAAAATGGGTAAGGCCCATTTGATTGGCCGTGGACCAAAACATTTGGTGCCACCTGAGTCGGGTCGTGAAAAAGATGCACGCCGTGAAGGCAAAAAGTTTGTACCTAAAAATACAGGTGCCAAAAAATCGTTTACTGCAAAAACACAGCACAATGGTTTACCCCATATGCCCAATGCTAAAAAGCCTAATAAAAATAAAAAACCACGCTAGTGGTTTTTTATTTTTAAGTTGGGCATTTTTTTATCTAAGTATCGTTTTTGATAATCTAGTAACACTGGCAGTAAATCTCGCCAACTTACGATACCTTTTATTCTGTGGTCATGATCTACGATTGGAATACATGAAATTTTATGCTCATTAAATAAAGATACTGCATCAAAAAAGCTGTTTTGTGGCGATAAAGTGATGAGCTTATGAGACATTATGACATTAACGTGTCTTTTGAGAATTAACCTATCAGTCTCTGTTTCGTCTAGTGAGCCAACTCTTGGCGTGATTGCCTTTAAGTAATCTCGGTCACTGACAACACCAACTAACCTATCCATTTGGGTGATCAATAAGTGGTGAAAGCTGGTACGCTCAAAAATACGTTTGACGTCTGCTAAGGTGCGATCTAAGTCAATGCTGACGACGCGCTTACGCATGAATGTTTCAATTTTCATGATAAAGCCTTTTATATTGTTATCCCTTCATTAAATTTAGTCGAACTTATCACTTTAAATGTTTTATGAGATATGCCATTTGTGTCTAACACTTTGTGCCGTTAGTCTACGTATACTTTTTAATGTTTGTCTGTCTGCGCATGGGTGCAATATGTTATACCGTTATCTATTGTTGTTTTGTTTGAGCTTACCAGGGAGTGCAGCCTATGCACAGTTAGAGGCTGGTCTTGGTTTATCTATGGTCAACGTGCCCCATTATGTGGGCAGTGATGAAGCTGAGCAGTATGTCCTGCCGTTCCCTTATTTGCGCTATCGCAGTGATAAAATCACCATTGATCGTAACCTGATTCAAGGCAATCTATGGCAATCTGGTAACTGGAGCTTAGAAATCAGCTTGGGTGGTGCTGTAAAAGTGGATAGTGATAAAAGTCAGGCGCGCCAAGACATGGATGATTTGGACTTTATTATAGAAGCAGGGCCAGCCCTTCACTATTACTTTCTAGGGGACAGAAGCAAGGGCAATGCACTCTTTTTAGAATTGCCCATTCGCTTTGCTAATAGCACTGATTTCACACAAGCCAGTTATCGTGGCACCACATTTAACCCCAGAGTGGTTTGGCGACGTGAATATTTTTTAGGTATTTATGAGGTGCGCCCGCAATTATCAATGGGATTACGTTCGGCTAGTAGCCATTATCACGACTATATTTATGGGGTAGATAATCAATTTGTGACCTCTGAGCGAAGTGCCTATAAAGCCGAACATGGTTATGGGGGCTGGCAAGCAGGATACAGTACCGCGGTATTGTGGTCTGATTGGATGGCGGCGGGCTTTATGCGTTATGTGAATATCACGGGGGCTGCTTTTGAAGAAAGCCCACTGGTTAAAACACGTTCAAGTTTTATCCTAGGTATGGCAGTGGCTTACTTGTTTTAGAGTAATCCAAGTCAATTCAGTGTACACTTGTTCGCCTTATGCTGTGGCGAGGATTGACTTAGTCTTTGGCTTAGGTAGCATGGCTTGTTAATGTATTTAGTTATATAAAAGAGCAATTTATGAAGTATGTATTTAGTGTGTTTTTGGCCGGAATATTGGCCATGACTGTGGCTGAACCAGCCAGTGCTAAAAAGTTTGGCAGTGGTGGTTTTGGTAAATCTTTTCAAACAAGCCCGTTTAAAAAACAAACACCAGCGGCTCCTAACAAAGCCGCCCCAAATGCTGAAAAGAGTAAGAGTATGCGCCCAGGAATGGGTGGCTTGATGGGTGGTTTACTGGCAGGTGGTATCTTTGCTTATTTATTGGGCAGTGGTGCATTTGAAGGCTTGCAGTTTATGGATATCCTATTATTTGCCTTAATTGGCTTTGTACTATTTAAGCTCTTTGCGCGACCAAAACAGCAGCAACAATATGCAGGCATGCAAAGAAGTGGCTTTGAGCAAAGTAACGAGCAAGCGCCTGTATTTCAAGCACAATCAAACACCACTACTGACAGTATTCCTTTGCAGTTCCCGCAAGGGTTTGATGTAAAGGCTTTTGAAAAAGGTGCCCTTGATCACTTTGCATTGGTTCATAAAGCATGGGATGAAGGCGAATTTAGCACCGTAGCAGAATATGTTGATCCAAGTTTACTTGAGCAGCTAAAACAACAGCGTGCTCAATATGCGGCAAAACTCGACAACAAAATTATCGACTTAAGCGCTGACATTGTTCGGGCGGAGCCAATCGCACAAGGCCACCGCTTGAGTATTTTGTTCCGCGGATTAATGAAAGACATGCAAAGCAATGAAGAACACGGCGTATTTGATGTGTGGCACTTAGAAAAGGGCCCATCTAATACTTGGTTGATCGTTGGTATTGAAGCCGAATAAATAACAAGAATATTCAGAGGTATTATCTATGTTTGAACAAGGTTTATGGGGCTTAAACGGCTGGCAAGTATTGCTGTTTACCCTAGTAATGACTCACATCTCTATTGTAAGTGTGACCATTTATTTACATCGTGCAATGGCGCACCGTGCCATGGATATTCATCCTGCGCTGGCTCACTTTTTCCGTTTTTGGTTATGGTTAACCACCGCAACCATTACAAAAGAATGGGTATCGATTCACCGTAAGCATCACGCAAAATGCGAAACGGAAGAAGATCCTCATTCACCAGTGATTAAAGGTCTCAAAACTGTATTGCTAACTGGTGCAGAGCTTTATAAAGATGAAGCCGACAATAAAGAAACCATTACCCGTTATGGTAAAGGCTGCCCAGAAGACTGGGTTGAAAACAACGTTTACCAAAAATATAAATTTTTAGGTATTTTCATCATGTTAGGTTTTAACATTTTAATGTTAGGCCCAATTGGTATTACGGTATGGGCAATTCAAATGATGTGGATGCCAGTACACGCTGCAGGCATCATCAATGGCTTAGGTCATGCTA
Organism: Bermanella sp. WJH001; assembly: GCF_030070105.1. NCBI lineage: Bacteria > Pseudomonadati > Pseudomonadota > Gammaproteobacteria > Oceanospirillales > Oceanospirillaceae > Bermanella > Bermanella sp. WJH001. The sequence continues at coordinate 368,526 of NZ_JASJOO010000006.1, forward strand.
TGGGCTACCGTAACTTTGAATGTTCAGACGCAGCAACCAACATTAGCCCAGTCGGTATTTGGATTGGCGGCGAAGAGCTGCATAACAATCACCATACTTACCCTAATTCAGCAAAATTATCGGTTAAAAAATGGGAATTTGATATTGGTTGGATGTACATCACTATTTTTAAAGCGTTAGGCTTAATTAAAAATGTACGCACGGGCCCAGTCATGGCCATTGATAAAAGTAAATTAGAATTGGATTTTGATGCTGCATTGGCTGCTGCCAATAATCGTTTTCAAATAATGGCTAAGTTTTACAAAAAGGTGATCAAACCTGTAGCTAAACATGAGCAAGCTCAATCTAAATTAGAGTTACCATTTGCACGTGTTAAACGACTATTACGCAAAGAAGAAGCGTTATTAAATGATAAGTATCGCCAACAGCTGGCGGATCTATTAGAACAAAACGAAATGATGGAGAAAGTATACAAGATGAAGCAAGAGCTTCAGCTAGTATGGAAAAAACGCTCTGCCAGTCGTGACGAGCTACTTAAAGCCATGCAAGCATGGTGTAAAGAAGCCGAAGAAAGTGGTATTCGTGCTTTAGAAGAGTTTGCTCAAAGTCTGCGTCAATACAGTACAAAAATGGCTTAGATAAACTCACATTGTTTAGACAAAAACGGAAGCTTAGCTTCCGTTTTTTTTTGCCTGGTGTTTTATTTTTTGAAATCTGAACAGGCTGGTACTAGAAGTTAGAGATAAAAAAGGTACATTTTCATTCCTATCTGATCTATAGTTACTCTTCATACTTTGGTATGAATAAAGCACTTAATACAGGCTTTGAATAAATATTAATCAAAAAATAAAGTATCTAAGGAATAGAAATGTTAAAGGTTATTTTAACGTCACTTCTTATTGTGAGTTTATCGGGTTGTGGATTGTTGTTCGAAACAAAACCATTAACTCAAGAATCATCAGCGCAACTTAAGAATAAAAAAGTAGTTGTAACAGAGCCATATGAAATTGGTTTAAGCTCGATGACATTAACAGATGTGTATCTTGGTATATTTTCTCCAGATCCTTCAGGGGATGAGCTGCAAAAGCGTTACGGTATTAAAGACCCAATTGCTAATCTAAAATCAAAGGTATTGGCATCTTGGAAAAAAGACACTCGTTTTAATGTTTCAGGTAAAAAGTCAATGGATGCTTATACTCCATCAGTGGATGAATTGACGGCTGACGTAAGCAATGCAGATTTTTTATTGGATGTTAGTTCTGCTCAAATGTTTTTCACGTATAAAATTGGTAGTTTCACTGAATACAATGTGAAATATAAAGCTAAGTTACAGTTGGTTGATTTGGCCAATAAAACGGTAGTTGCGCAAAAACTGTGCGATGCTGTCTCCGGTGACGATAAGTCTTATACCTATGACGACTACCTAGCAAATAATGCCAAATTATTAAAAGAAGCTTTGCTAGAAGCCTCTAATAAATGCGCTTATGAGCTGTCGGTTGCAGCATTAAAATCTTAATGACGCGCCTGACATTAAGCATTTAGCTTAATGCCTTTACCATTATTGCGTAAAACCTTTTTTGTGTAAGATCTTTTATTGCAATAGTAGTGAATTCAAAACTGGGGTCTTGTGAGATGCGACAAAACTCGTATTGCACTTGCTCTGGTTGATCATCAAATATAATCATCACAATACGTTTGTCGTTACTAATATTGTCTATGGTGAGCGTGTCGGCCGCAAAGCCTGCCTTACGTAAGTTATGACTGATGCCAATGATGGGGTCAAGATTGGGATAGTCTTGCTGAATTTGAGTTTGCGCTAATTTGGCAATGTCACTCAGGGGATAAACCTTGGCGTCTTTGATTTTCATAATGATTGTAATAACAACGTATCTATAAATATTATGTCAGTATGATACAGGCTTTGAGCTTGGATTTCATAATGCTGAAGTTATGAGCTTAACGCCAATCCCACCTTACTTTGATTATCACGTTTTAATTCGCGACAAATCCAGTTACCAATTTTAATCACTTCATCAAGGTTGATACCTGTTTCGATGTTCATGCCATGTAACATGTATAAAACATCTTCTGTGGCGATATTGCCGCTGGCGCCTTTGGCATAGGGACAGCCTCCTAAACCGGCCACAGCACTGTCAATTTTATTAATACCGTATTCAAGGCTTGCATAAATGTTGACTAATGCTTGGCCATAGGTGTTGTGGCAATGCACAGCAATTTTATCGGCAGGCACTTCTTTTAATACGGCGTCCAGCATACGTTTAAATTTAATAGGGGTGCCGACACCTATGGTGTCCCCCAATGATATTTCAAAACAACCCATTTGATATAAGGTTTTAGCGACATCGGCCACTGCCTGTGGATCAATATCCCCTTGGTAAGGGCAACTAATAATGGTAGAGACATAACCTCGCATGGGCAGGTTAAGTTGCTGCGCCGATGCTGCAATGTCTTCAAAGCGTTGTAGGCTTTCTTTAATTGAGCAGTTAATATTTTTTTGCGTGAAAGCTTCACTAGCGGCACCAAAAATAGCAATTTCATCTGCCTTGTTTTGCACGGCACCCTCTAACCCTTTTAAATTCGGTGTGAGTACTGCGTACTGTGCGCCGGTTTCTGATTTTACCGAACTTGCGTTTAATGCAGTTAATACCTGATCGGTATTGGCCATTTGAGGCACCCATTTAGGGGAGACAAAACTGCCCGCTTCAATTTTTTTAAGTCCGGCTTTGGCTAAGCGCTCAATTAATTCAACTCGCAAGGCAACCGGTAGTGTTTGTTTTTCATTTTGTAGGCCGTCTCGCGGGCCCACTTCAATGATGTGTACTTTGTTTGGTATGGTCATTTTATCCACCTTGTGGGAGGGCGCTTGCGCGCGATAGATATATTTTCATATTCAATATCTTCATGCGCACACACATTTCCACAGTAGTTCGTTTTAAAGTTAGGCTTCTTCCATTTCAATTAACATGGCGCTTTCACTGACTAAATCACCCAGCTTAAAACAAATTTCTTTAATGATGCCATTTACTGGGGCTTTGATGGCATGTTCCATTTTCATGGCTTCCATTATCATTAATACATCACCCGCTTGTACGGTTTCGCCAACGTTGGTATCAATTTGAATAATGGTGCCATTCATGGGGGCGGTTAAGCTGCCAGCTTGCTCGGTATGTTGATTAAAGTTGGCTTGGTAATAAGCAAACTGGCTTTCACCTTGGCCGTCATAGACCCATATTTGATGTTTATAATTAATGATACGTGCGCTTTGCCACTTATCATTAAATTGATACTGTATTGTGTCGTTTTCTAAACGCCCCATAACAGTAAATACTTCGTTGTTTATGGTTATTTGCCAATGGCCAATGTTTGTTTGATTAGAAAGGGTTTCAACATCAACACTGAATAATGTGTTGTCATGGGTTGTAAAGTGTAGGGTTTCTTTTGCTGCTTGATTTAAACGCATGGCGTTTATTTTATGCCAAGGGTTGGTGTGGTCATCGTTGGAGGCGCGGCCCAACCGAAGGCTTGTGCGTTTTAGCATGTGCTGACAAACAGCAGCTATAAGGTGATGATGTTTGATACCATGATCATTCATCAGCTGATCATTAAATTCTTCAATAAACTGTGTGCTCACATCACCTTGACGAAACGCTTCGACATTCACCACTTTGCGTAAGAACGATAAGTTAGTGGTAACCCCTGCAATTTGATATTGCTGAAGGGCTTGTTTTAGTGTGCTTAAACATTGCTCTCTATCTTCGCCCCAGACAATTAACTTGCTGATCATTGGGTCGTAATACGGACTAACCTCATCCCCTTGTTGAACACCGGTATCTAATCGTACTTTTCCTGCTATCAATTTAGGCAGTTGCACATGTTCAAGTGTGCCTGTGGTGGGTAAAAAATCATTATTTGGGTCTTCTGCATAAATGCGCACTTCCATGGAATGACCGTGAATACTCAGCTCACTTTGTGTTAAGGGTAAGGTTTCACCTTGAGCCACTTTTAATTGCCAAGCCACTAAGTCTTGGCCTGTGATCATTTCGGTAACTGGGTGTTCCACTTGTAAGCGGGTATTCATTTCCATGAAATAGAAGGTGCCATTGTCATATAAAAATTCAACGGTGCCGGCCCCTTCATATTGAATGGCTTTTGCCGCTTGAATAGCGGCTTCACCCATGGCTTGGCGTTCTTGTTCACTAAATTGAGGGGCGGGGGCTTCTTCAACCACTTTTTGATGACGACGCTGAATAGAGCAATCACGTTCAAATAGATACACACCATTGCCTTGCTGATCCATAAAAACTTGGATTTCAACATGACGTGGGCGAGTGATGTATTTTTCAGCTAATAATTTATCATCCCCAAAACTGTTCAAGCCCTCCCGCTTGGATGCTTTAATGGCTGATGGAATTTGATTTTCGTTTTCAACTACACGCATGCCTTTACCACCACCACCGGCGCTGGCTTTAATTAAAACTGGAAAACCAATTTTTTTAATTTCGTCGCTAAGAAAAGCTTCGTCTTGATTGTCTCCATGGTAACCCGGTACTAAAGGCACGCGGGCTTTTTCCATTAAGGCTTTTGATTCACTTTTAGAGCCCATGGCTTTAATAGCGTTTACGGGTGGCCCTACCCAAATAATACCTGCGTCTTGAATGGCTTGAGCAAAACCGGCGTTCTCGGATAAAAAACCGTAACCTGGGTGAATAGCATCAGCGCCTGAATCCTTTGCTACTTGTAAGACTTTATCAACCACTAGGTAGCTATCTTTGGCCGGACTTGCGCCTATGTACCAAGCCTCATCGGCTTGTTTTACATGTAATGCGTTTTGGTCTGCGTCACTGTAAAGGGCGATACAGTGCACTCCCATTTTTTGTGCGCTTTGCATAATACGCACAGCAATCTCACCGCGGTTGGCAATGAGTAGGCGGGTAATTTTTTTATTATTAGTATTCATTTTTTTCTACCCATGATGGTTTACGTTTTTCTAAAAACGAAGCTAAGCCTTCTTGGCCTTCTTCACTTACCCGTATAGATGCAATTAAATTCACCGTGTAGTCACGCATGGCGTTATTAATTTCACCGCGACTCACCGCCTTAATGAGCTGTTTGGTTTTATTCATGGCTTGTGGGCTGTTGAGCAATAAGGCGTCGATTAATTGCGTTGCTTTATTCGCTAACGCCACTTCATCATTCACTACTTCATGTAGCAAACCTAACTTCTCAGCGATTTGAGCATCAAAGACTTCAGCGCTTAAAAAGTATCGACGGGCTGCACGCTCACCGATGGCGGACACCACAAACGGACTTATCACCGCAGGGCTTAATCCAATTTTAACTTCGCTTAAACAAAAGCAGCTGCGTTGTGTGGCGATGGCCATATCACAACAGGCAATTAAACCCACTGCACCACCGTAAGCCGCACCATCAACAAGGGCCACCGTGGGTTTATTTAAATTGTTCAGAGTGTGCATGAGCTGTGCAAGTTGTTGAGCATCCTCACGATTTTCTTGTTCTGTGAGAACGGCCATGCGTTTCATCCAATTTAAATCAGCGCCTGCACTAAAATGTTTGCCGTTACTGGTTAATACCACCACTTGAACATGGTCATTGGTAGTTATGTCATCTAGGGCATGAATGATTGTTTGAATCAATACATCATCAAATGCGTTATGCACGTCAGGGCGATTCAAAATAAGTTTAGCGACGCCGTTTTCAATTTCGATCAATAAATTAGAATCTGTCATGGTTACATCCTAAATATGCCGAATTTGGTTTCTTGTTGAGGGGCGTTGAGTGATGCGCTAATGGCAAGGCCCAATACTTCACGACTTTGCGCAGGATCAATCACTCCGTCATCCCAAAGACGTGCAGATGCATAATAAGGGTGACCTTCTTTTTCGTATTTTTCGAGTAGCGGTTTTTTAAAGGCCGCTTGTTCTTCATCACTAAAGGTTTCACCGCGTTTTTCTTTTGCGCCTTTGGTGATTAATGACATCACCCCAGCGGCCTGTTCGCCCCCCATCACGCTGATACGTGCGTTGGGCCACATCCACATAAAGTTTGGATCATAAGCACGGCCACACATGCCGTAGTTACCCGCACCAAAACTGCCGCCAAATACCATGGTGAATTTAGGCACCTTGGCACAGGCAACGGCGTTCACCATTTTAGCGCCGTGTTTGGCGATGCCTTCTTGTTCGTACTTTGAGCCCACCATAAAGCCAGTGATATTTTGTAAGAAGATGAGGGGAATATTACGCTGGCAACATAGCTCAACAAAGTTCGCGCCTTTTTGCGCGCTTTCAGAAAATAAAATTCCGTTGTTAGCGACGATGCCCACAGGGTAACCAAAGATACGAGCAAAGCCACATACTAGGGTGGTGCCAAAGCGCGCTTTGTATTCGTCAAAGTCACTGCCATCCACAATACGTACGATGATTTCGCGGGCATCCATGGGTTTTTTTAAATCTTTTGGAATGATGCCATACAGCTCTTCGGCATCATAAAGAGGGGCAATAACATCGCGGACATCTAATTGCGTTTGTTTTTGCCAATTTAGGCGGTCAATGGATTGTCGTGCTAACTGCAACGCGTGTTCATCGTTTTCAGCTAGGTGATCAACTACACCACTCATGGATGTGTGCATGTCGCCGCCACCTAGGGTTTCTGCGTCAACTACTTCACCAGTTGCCATTTGTACCAGAGGTGGGCCGGCTAAAAAAATGGTGCCTTGTTCTTTTACGATGATGGATTCATCTGCCATGGCGGGCACATACGCGCCCCCAGCGGTGCAGCTGCCCATCACCACTGCAATTTGCGGAATGCCCATGGCCGACATATTGGCTTGATTAAAAAAGATGCGGCCAAAATGTTCTTTGTCGGGAAAGACTTCATCTTGGCGAGGCAGGTTGGCGCCGCCGCTGTCCACCAAATAAATACACGGCAGATAATTTTTTTGCGCGATTTCTTGAGCGCGTAAATGTTTCTTCACGGTTAAAGGGTAGTAAGAGCCGCCTTTCACTGTGGCATCGTTTGCTACGATCATGCATTCCACACCACTAACTTTGCCGATCCCTGCAACCACGCCTGCACATGGAACATCTTCACCATATACCTCGTATGCGGCCAATTGTCCTACTTCTAAAAAAGGGGAACCTTCATCGAGTAATTTTTCGATACGTTCGCGGGCTAATAATTTACCGCGACTTTTGTGACGAGCTTGAGCTGCTTCACCACCACCTAACGTGATGTTGGCCACCAGTTTTTTTAGGTCCGCCACGATGTTTAAATTAAACGCGAGGTTGTCTTTAAACTCAGCGCTGTTGGTATTGATATTGGAATGTAGCGTTGGCATTGATATCTCCGTTGTGGGAGGGCGCTTGCGCGCGACAAAGTTTGATGAATCGTGTCGCGCGCAAGCGCCCTCCCACAAAGTAGTAATGTTAGGAAATCGTCTTACGTCTCTCGTCTTGCATCTTTTGTATTAACGTTTTGACTCATTAAAAATCTCACGACCGATTAACATACGGCGTACCTCACTGGTGCCGGCGCCAATTTCATACAGTTTAGCGTCGCGTAATAAACGGCCGGTGGCAAAATCATTGATGTAACCATATCCACCTAATAATTGGATGGCATCCAATGCCATTTGTGTGGCTTTTTCAGCGGTATACAAAATCACACCTGCGGCATCTTTACGTGTGGTTTCACCGCGATCACAGGCTGCAGCCACGGTGTACAAATAGGATTTACAGGCATTCATGCTGGAATACATGTCGGCAATTTTGCCTTGCACTAATTGAAACTCGCCAATGCTTTTACCAAACTGTTCGCGGTCATGAATATAAGGAATCACAATATCCATGCACGCTTGCATAATGCCGGTTGGGCCACCTGACAATACCACTCGTTCGTAATCAAGGCCGCTCATTAATACGCGCACCCCTTGATTTAAACCGCCTAAAATATTTTCTTCTGGCACTTCACAGTCCTGGAAAATTAATTCGCAGGTGTTGGAGCCACGCATACCGAGCTTGTCGAGTTTTTGTCCGCGGGTGAAGCCAGGAAAATCACGCTCTACAATAAAGGCGGTCATGCCATGGGCGCCTTTTTCAAAATCGGTTTTGGCGTAAATCACATATACATCAGCATCTGGGCCATTGGTGATCCACATCTTGCCGCCATTTAAAATGTATTTATCTCCTTTTTTATCCGCGCGTAATTTCATGCTGACTACATCTGAGCCGGCATTGGGTTCACTCATGGCAAGGGCGCCAATGTGTTCACCGGAAATTAATTTAGGCAGGTATTTTGCTTTTTGTTCGGCGGAGCCATTTTTGGTTAATTGATTTACACACAGGTTTGAAAACGCACCATAACTTAAACCAATCGAGGCAGAAGCGCGGCTGATTTCTTCCATGGCGATTACGTGGGCCAGATAACCCATGTTGGTGCCGCCGTATTCTTCTTCAGCGGTCACCCCTAAAAGGCCCATATCACCAAACTTCTTCCAAAGCTGATTAGGGAAGGCGTTTTCTTTATCTGTGGTGTCGGCCAGTGGGGCGATTTCACGGCTGGCAAATTCGTTGACTTGAGCGCGCATCATGTCGATGGTCTCGCCTAAGCCAAAATTCAGTTCACTGTAGATGGATTTCATTTGGTTTCTCCACGCGATTGGGTCTTAGTGACTCATAACGCGCCCTTTATGGTTTAGTTGTTTATTTTATTTTTATTATTCAACCGAAATACAAAATGATTTTCAGTGTGTTGTTTTTGTGAATTTCTAAACGTGTTGTTCGGGTTGCTTTAATTGGTAGCAGAGGTGTTTAGGGCCTCTTTTACTCTTGTTTCATGTTCATCTAATTCGAGCAGCATGACTTGGATGTCATTCATTTGCTGCTGCAGTCGTTCACGGCTTTCGATTACTTTTTCTAGTACTTTTTGGTACTGAGCCTGATTATTTTGTTCGGGTTTATACATTTGAATCAAATCGCGACTTTCTGCCAAAGACCAGCCCAAACGTTTACCCCGTAAAATCAGCTTTAAGGTGGTGTAATCTTTTTGGCTGTATAGGCGCTTTTGGCCTTCACGTTTGGGCGATAGTAGGCCCTCACTTTCGTAAAAACGTATGGTGCGCGTGGTGATATCAAAGCGCTGTGCTAAATCACTAATGGTGTAAATTTTCGTTTTTTGTTTGTTCATGACTTTATTTAAAATCAAGTTGACGTTTACGTCAACGTCATGTTTTGTTTGTGTATGACAATGGTGATATTTTGACCTTGATGCACATGAATTTTGCGCCAAATTAGAGCGCTTGCTTGGTTTGTTATGCACAAAACTAAATCAATGGATAAAAAGTACACAGGTGATAAGTATTTTGGCTGAGTAGATCTATTGACTTAAATAAGTGATTGAAAAATAAAGGAAAAATTAATTGTTTGAAAAAAAAACAATTTAAGCTACTACTAGATTCCATGCAGGTTTGCGCGAGTTTTCAAATAGTTATTAACCAAGTTATCCACAGATATTGTGGGTAACCTAGGTAAACCCAATGAAAGCCTGATATTTACTATACAAACGTTTGAAAAATGAGGCGATAAGCCTCAGGTCAGTGGTATTGGTAGATGTGGTTATTGGCCAAAACTGGCAAAAAGGTTCTAATGCTTCTCATCCGAATTTTAGGAATTCATCATGGTAGCCACCTTATCGTCATCTGCATTTTTTGATTTCAACCATCCAAAAGTGATGGCGTTGAATGTAAACGTCACCCATGAACACATGAGCGACACTGAAAAGGCGGTGGCGCTGTATTACGCAGTACGTGATGGCATTAAATATAACCCGTATGTATTTGAGGCGGACCCTGTGACCTTAAGTGCGAGCCATTGCTTAGAAGCGGGACAGTCCTATTGTATTCCCAAAGCCATTTTGCTGGGCGCTTTGTGTCGTTTAAATGGTATTGAGGCCAGAATTGGTCTGGCAGATGTGCGTAATCACCTATCCAGCCCAGCATTGATAAAGTGGCTACGCAGCGATGTATTTGTGATGCATGGCTACACAGAAATTAAGCTGGAGGGTAAGTGGGTAAAAGCCACCCCAGCGTTTGATAAGGTGTTGTGTGAGCGTATGGGGGTTGAGCCACTAGAATTTAACGGCCGTGATGATTCTATTTTTCATGAGTTTAATGGTGAAGGCCATCGTCATATGGAGTATGTGCAAGAACACGGTCATTTTGATGACGTACCGTTTGATTTTATTGTGACTGGGGTTGCTAAGGCGTATCCCCATTTAATCAATGGGCATAAACCTGACCCTAAACGGCAATTAATAGATGAATAAGCCAGCTAGATGCACATTCACTGCTAAACTTTATGCATGAATAAATGCACTTTTCTTGTTTTATCCAGCTTCTACATTCCTATTTGCTTTGCCCAAGAGCAGGATATTTTTGAGCTTAGCTTAGAGCAACTCATTAATATGCCGGTAGCGGTGGCTGCTACTGGCAAAAAAACGCAAGTGAGTGCCCCTGCCTCGGTGACTGTGTATGACCAGAGTCACTTACAACAACTTAACCGCTACAGCTTGGCTGAATTGGCTGATGTGACACCTGGTTTTGCGAGTTATGAGATATATGGAGAAAAGGTATTTATTAGTCGCGGTCAGAAAGCAGGTAGCTTCGAGAATAATAAACACCTAGTTATAGTGGATGGGATTGCTGTTAATCACGCCCGATCAAATAAAGCGCCAACCGACTATGAACTCCCTTTATTTTTTGCAGATAAGGTGGAGTTTATGCGCGGACCAGATTCAGCCCTGCATGGAGTTGGGGCGTTTTATGGCGTGGTTAATATCCAGTCTAAAACACAGCAAGGTGGTGCCCAGCAATATCGCTATAACCAAGATCAACAAGATGTAATGTTTAATAGTCAGAATAAACAGCAAGGCTTATATGCAGGTTACCAGCAACAGCAAGCAAGCCTTCAACCTGTTGGACCAAATTTCTCGTCGCAGCAGCTTTATCGAGATCAACAACGTAGCCAGTTTTTATATGGTAAACAAACCATTCAAATCGAGAACCATTCGCTTCAGCTTGGTTTAATGTATTTGGCTCGTCGCTCAGGTTTAGGGGAGCACTGGACAGGGGATTTTTCGTTTGCAGCTAACGACCTTTCATGGACCACAAGTATTGCGTTTATTAAATATCAACATATGGCTAAAGAGGCAAAAATCGAGGCGAGTCTACAAATAAATCAAGGCACCGAAACTGGTTATGTGACACCATTTACACGAGATGAAGTAACCAGTGCTAATGGTACTGGTAATGTGTTTAGTGCCTACAATGTGTCTGTATTAAAAACCATTGCAAATTTGAATTGGAGCCAACAACGTGATGGGGTGCAATGGCAGCTTGGCCTCAGTTATGACGAGTCTCATAACCAAACACCTGATAGTTTTTTGTTAACCGTTAATGCTGACAATGTAGATGATAATGATCCCGTGACAACCCCTTATTTATTTACGGATGTTATTTCATCTCAAGTTAAAAATTATGCACTGCATGGTAATGGTGAATTAGAACTTTGGGGGAATACGTTTTCTGTGGGGGCTCGTTATGATCATGGACATTACCTATCAGACTCATTTGATCAGTTGAGCCCTCGTTTTAGTATGGTACGTGATTTGACCAATGATGTGACATTTAAGCTTTCTTATCGCTCAGCGCTTAGATCACCAGGGTTAAAAGAGTACACCTTGAATTCTGAACTTATCAGTCAGTTGAATGCCTTGAATCTTGATACAACCGTGGTTAAAAAACTAGAAGCTGAAACCTTTACCAATTTTGAAATGAATTTGGTTCTAACAGGTGAACGCAGTTTATGGCAACTTAATATTTTTCAAAACACCACCAAAAATGTCTTGGATAGCAGTCAATTATCCCTAGAGGATAACAATTCCAATACCTTAGTTTTTAATCGCTTTACCAATGATTCAGGTAAGGTATCAGCTACAGGAGCTGAGGTTGAAGCCCGTTATTATTTTGATGAGGATCGTTATATAAATGCCAATTTAAGTTATGCTCGCGCTGAAGATGATGCCGGAGATGTGATTGCAGATGTGCCAGATTGGAGTGCCAATATTTGGTTTAATCACAAGATTGAACGCTGGTCCTTTACACCTCTTGTGCATTATCAGCATGCTTATTATGGCGTATCGCAATCCGGTGACGGTATATTGAGTTTTGATATAAATGGCCATTACCAATTCACCAAACAGCACACGTTGAGTTTTGGGTTATTGAATGCCACTAATGAAAAAAATTATTACAGCTTGGATGGTGAAGATAGAATACCACTGGCTGGTAGAGTATTTTCTATTAGCTACATAGCGCGCTTATAAAATCCCAGAGGGTATCTTTGGCATTTTTATCTGTGCGATAACCTATAGTTACTCAATAAGCTCAATTAATTGGCCGATTTTTTTTACCACTTAAGTGGCCATTCAAAACGCTCAAAGAGTTGTGCCATATCCCCTTCAATAGGTGCACTAATGGTAATGGGCAGTTGAGTAACAGGGTGGGTGATGATCAGTTGTGCCGCATGCAACAGCAGCCTTGGGCATTCAAAATGTTCACCCACATAACGATTGTATTTGCCTTTGCCATATCGGGCATCACCAATAATGGGGTGACTTAAGTGTTTTAAGTGGCGGCGTATTTGGTGGGTGCGACCTTGAAAAGGCTGAGCTTTAACTAATCCAAAACGGCTTTGAGGGTATTTGTCGATAGGGGCATCCACTTCAATTTGGGCAAGGGGGGTAAACAAGGTTTGTGCGTCTTGTTCGGTGTCGCTGTCTTGCCCGTAATCGGCCATGCCTTTTAGTGGGTGGTCTACCTTGATGGTGTCTTTTAACCAGCCGCGTACTACGGCTAAATAGGTTTTTTCGGCCTCATGCCATTGGCTTTGCACTTGTTGTGCAAGCTCGCCACTAAACGCAAATAATAAAACCCCGCTGGTGGGGCGATCTAAACGATGCACAGGAAAAACATGTTTGCCCACCATGTCACGCACAGTTTGCAGAGCGAATTCTTTTGCGTCTTTGGCTACCCAGCTTTTATGCACCAGTAAACCACTGGGTTTGTTCACAGCAATCAGGTGTTCATCTTGGAAAAGAATAGGCAAGGTTAATGGCTGGCTCATAGAAAACCTTTATCGGTATTCATTTTTTTGCAGCGCTGAATGGCTACCCAGCTTTTAGGTACCAGTAAGCCGCAGGGTTTGTTCACAGCAATCAGGTACTCGTCTTGAAATAATATGGGCAGGGTTAAGGTCATAGCAGGCAAAAGCGCTATTGTAGCAATAACCCAAAGCGTGTGTAATTAAGTTTTAAGCGGCACTTTTAATGGATGATTTGCTGTTTGGTTGGGATTGAGCCTGCCACCACTGGAAGGTTTCTTCGAGCATTTGCTCAAGGTCCAGTGAGTTTTTATATTGTAACTCACGCTTTGCTTTATCACTGCAAGCGGTGACGTTAGCACATAATACATACGCGGTTTCAAGACTGATTCTGGGTTCGCTTCGGGTTATGTGGCTAAACAAGGATTGACTAAACCCAGTGCATTTCAATAACCAGCTGGGCATGACACGAGCGGGAATAGGGCGTTGTAAACGTTTAGCTACCCAGCGATAAATATGGGCAAGATCCGTGGTTGGGCCGGATAGAATGTAGTTTTCACCACGCTTACCATGGATAAACGCTTGAACATGGGCCTTAGCCACATCTTCTACATAACAAAAGGACTTTGTCCCTGGAGGTATCCCAGGTAGACGTCCTTCATTGATGCAGTTAAACATGCGTACCCAGTTTTGCTGGTCTCTTGGGCCGATCACGGCGCTTGGGTTTAGGATGACCACATCAAGCCCTTTTTTGAGGTATTCGCGCATGACCTCTTCAGCTAGATACTTACTGCGATAATACGCAATAGGGCTGTCGATGCCTCGCATTTCGCTGTATTCATCCACATCCCCGTCATGGAAACCGTACACCGCTAGTGAGCTGGTATGAATAAAACGAATGGCATTTTTTTCAAGTGCTACCTTGGCTAAATTTTGTGTGCCCAGCACATTAGTTTGATATTGGCGACGGTGATTTAAGCTCCAATTGCTGGTGTCACAAGCTAGGTGAAAGACGGCGTCAACGGACTCAGGCATGGCGCAGCGTAAGCTTTGTATGTCATTCAGCTGGGCTTGCTGCCAATGAATATTTCCATGTTCGCAGTCATAGGTTGTGTCTGCATCGCGATATATAGCTGTAACTTGCCAACCCTGATTGAGCAGCTGCTCAATAAGGTGTTGGCCGATGAAACCTGTGGCACCTGTGACAAATGCATGCATAGTGATTTACGACTTAACAACGACAGATGTTTCAGCCTACTCCCCTTTGTTTATGGTCTCTAGGGTGTTTTAAGTCAGTTTGTTGGTAAAAGCGGGTCTCAAAGGTGAAACCATGGCCTATATTGAGTAGAATGCAGCCCCTTTTTATGAGCCTGGTGCGTTATGTCCCGCGACCGTATATACGCTGAAGACCGTGAAGCCTTAGATGCTTTTGCCTTTGATGAAGCTGTTGCTCGTGTTTTTCCTGACATGATTAAACGCTCAGTCCCCGGCTACACCATGATTATTCCAATGATTGGCATTATCACGGAGCAGTATGCACAAGCGAATAGCCATTTATATGATTTAGGCTGCTCTCTTGGCTCTTCATTATTGGCCATGCGCCATGGTGTGAAAGTAGATGGCTGTAAAGTAGTGGGCATTGATAACGCGGCAGCCATGTTAAAACGTTGCCAAAGTTATGTGGATATCGATACCGCCACCGTACCGGTTGAATTAGTGGAGGGGGACGCCACTAATTATGATTACAGTCACGCATCTGTGGTAACCCTTAACTTTACGCTGCAGTTTATACCACTAGAAAAACGCCAAGCATTAATTCAACGTTTGTACGATGCCATGTTGCCTGGTGGCGCGTTAATTCTGTCAGAAAAAATCAGTTTTGATGAACCAGAACAAACCTTGCAGCAAGAACTGCATTGGGATTTCAAACGAGCCAATGGCTACAGCGATTTAGAAGTGAGCCAAAAACGCAGCGCATTAGAGAACGTTTTAGTCCCAGAAACGGCTCATGATCATATTCAACGTTTAAAGCAAGCGGGTTTCTCAAAAGCCTATACGTGGTATCAATGCTTTAACTTCACTTCGTTTATTGCGGTTAAATAATTCCCATGGAACTCACTGAAAATTGGTTTAATCATTATTACCAAGATCTTGTTGAATTTATGCAAACGGAAAAACAACCGTTTTATAAATGGGGAGAGGTAATTGAGCAGCAATTGCATGAATTTTATGTGGCCACTCCCCATGGCGATATGCAGCGCTGGCTTGATGCGTTTTTGCAATTACCAGAATTAAATAATGTGACTTGTGAGCTTAATCAAAGCGCGGTGACATTTCAGAGTGACCACATCACGGGCGAACAAAATCAACAAGTGCTGGCGGCTTTACAAGGTTTAATGCCTTGGCGAAAAGGGCCGTTTCAGTTTTTTGATACATTCGTTGAAACCGAGTGGCGCAGTGATTGGAAATGGGATCGTATTGAGCCGCACTTAGCGCCATTAAGCGGTCGTACAATTTTAGATGTGGGTTGTGGTAGTGGTTATCACATGTGGCGCATGTTGGGTGCTGGGGCTAAACGAGTTGTGGGTGTTGACCCTAGTAAATTATTTTTTTGGCAATTTGAAGCGGCTAAAAAATACGTCAGCGCAGCAAAAAAAGAAAACATCCCGGTGCATTTATTACCGTTTAAAATGGAAGATGTGCCTGCAAACTTAAAAGCGTTTGATACCGTGTTTAGTATGGGGGTGTTGTATCATCGTAAATCGCCTCTGGATCATTTAACCGAATTACAACAAGCCCTTCGCCCTGGTGGTGAAGTGGTATTGGAAACCTTAGTGATTGAAGGAGAAGAGGGCGAAGTACTGGTGCCAGATGATCGTTACGCTATGATGCGTAACGTGTGGTTTTTACCCAGTGCAAAAACCTTATGCCAATGGATGCGCCGTTTAGGGTTTAAAAATGTGCGTATCGTTGAGCAAAACTATACGACTTTAGAAGAGCAGCATACCACGCAGTGGATGGGGTTTAATTCGTTAAAAGATTTTTTAGACCCAAATGATCCCCGCAAAACCTTAGAAGGGCACCCAGCTCCGTTACGCGCAACCATAATTGCAAACGTTTAATTTTTGATATTGCAAAATTGAGCGCCGCAAAGAGTTTGTAGATCTTGCGGCGCTAATTCAATTTCTAATCCTCGTTTACCAGCACTGACAAACACGGTGCTAAAATCTAACGCGGACTCATCAATTAATGTGAGTAAGCGTTTCTTTTGCCCTAATGGGCTCACACCACCAAGCACATAACCCGTGCTGCGCATGACATCATTTTTATCGGCCATCACGGCTTTTTTGGCTTTTGCATGTTTGGCGGCTGATTTTAGATTGAGTGTATGGCTCACTGGAATGACACAGACGGCCAATGATTGATTCTCTAACTGAATGACAAGAGTTTTAAATACCTGAGATTGTGGCACGCCTAGTTTTTCACTGGCCTCTTCACCAAACGATGGGTGATTAGGATCATGTTTATATTCGTGAATGGTGTGTTGTATCTTTTGTTTTTGTGCAAGTTTAATGGCAGGGGTCATAGTGGATGTGCAGCTTTAATGGGCGATGTTAATGTTGATTGTTGTTCATGATGGCCTGCATGTAAACGCCAATATGATTTTGCAAACACTTTGCTTTTGCGTTTAATAATTTACCCGTTGGCCAAATGGTATATAGCTCTCTGTGTGGTCCTTGCCAAGGGGCTAAAATGCGCACCAGTTTGTTGGTTTTAAAGTGGCTACTGACTTCGCTGCTTGGTAGAAGCGCAATGCCGACACCATCTTGCACCAGTTGTGAAACAAATTTCACATCGTTGACCAAGGTTGAAAAACGCGGACGAATTTCTTGTTGTTTGCCGGTTTCAATATTTTGCATGTTCCATGTGGTTAAAGCACTGATGCCAATTAAGTTATGTTCTGACAGAGCCTGAAGACTGTTGGGTGTACCACGTTGCTGTAAATAATCAGGGCTGCTGACGAGATAGGTTTGCAGAGCACCCATGCGTTTTTGATACAAAGAAGAAGATGTTTGTGGGCCGATTCGTAAGGCGAGATCGGCGCCGGATGACAGCATGTCTTCAACCCGATTACTCAGTGTCAGCTCTAATTTAATGTCAGGGTAAGACTTAATAAAATCAGACCACATTGGCTGTAGTAACCCAGTGGAAATATTAGATGGGGCGAGCACTTTTAATGGCCCGCTGAGGGCGTGTAAATCTGAGTTCAGCTTTTGTTGCGTGTCTTCTAGTTGTGCCACTAATTGTGCATACGCTTGATAAAACACTTCTCCCTCGGCGGTTAATATGAATTGCCGCGCTGAGCGATGGATCAGTTGGCAAGCGACGGATTGCTCTAAACGTTTTAAGCGGCGAGTGACCGTTGCGGCGGGTAAACCTAAAGTTTGAGCGGCACCGGCTAGACCCTGCTGCTGAACAATGTGAATAAATAACACGATATCGTCGTACATGATTTCATTTTTGAAATTTAAGAGTTCAATTTTAAGTATATATTCCATATGTGGAATTTACTATATTGATTTGCGTACATTCAGTACGTATTAAGGAGAAATCAAATGAGTACATTGTGGATTAGCGCGGGTTTAAAAGTTCAGGAGAACCAGTCGGCGCAACAGGCGAAAGCGGCACTATTAGATTTGCAGCAGGCCAGTGAACAGGAACCGGGTTGTGTGTATTTTCATGTGCTTGAGCACAAAGATGACCCACATGCATTTACATTGTGGGAGGAATGGAAAAGTGAGGCGGACTTGGTGGCACACTTTGAGCTTGCCCATACCAAGTCCTTTATTGCCAAGGCGCTGACTGAAATTGTGTACATCGAAAAACTGATCAAACATGCATGATGCAACGCATTGTATTTGCCGTGTTCATGTCTTTGCTGCTGTCATCCTTGATGACAGCATGGGTCACATGGATCAACCTCGGCTGGTCTGATGGGTTTTATGGCCACTGGCTAACCGCTTTTTTAAGCAGCTGGCCAGCTGCAGCAATCATTTCGTTTTGCTGCGCCCCTGAAGTACATCGATTCAGTTGTTATGTCACGCGAAACATAAAGGGAGTTAACCGGCGTTTGTAATTAATGCGGTTTTAGAAAAACCATATGCACATAGCGCCCTAAATCGCGATAGGGTGCTTGCAGTCCAATACTGCTTTCTAGCTCAATAAATTCATCCAGCGTTTTTTTATCGCGCATAAATTTAGGCATGTGATCATGCACACAGCGTATGCCACGCCATGATTGCAACTGCAAACCTAAAGACTCCGCTTTATTTAATACATCTTCAGGATCAAGAGGGTTTTGTGGCATTAGGTTGTTTTTATCGTGATGAAAAAAATCATTATGAGCCCGCTGCCAAGAACCATTCATTAAATTTCGCCATACAATGGCATGGCGGTTATAAAACATTAAACTCAAATGCCCACCGGGTTTGACTAAAGAATATAAAATATCAATGGCACTTAAAGGGTCTTCTAACCACTCTAATACCGCATGATTTAACACCAAATCATAGGGCTGATTTAAGGATTGCGGCAATGCTTGTAAAGGTGAGCATAAAAACTCAACGGTTTTATTTGGCGCGACTTCTTGATAAATCAGCTTGGCTTCATCTAGCATTTCTTGGCTGATATCGGTGATGGTGATGTTATGGCCTTGTGCTAACAGTGCCGAAGAAAACTGCCCCATACCGCCGCCCACATCTAGTACGGTTAGTTTGTCAGACGCTTCAAGTAAAGGGGCTAAATCTAGATCGAGCATACTTAAACGTAACTGGCCCTTGAGGGTGCCGTAAATTTGGCTATTAAAGCGTTGAGATAGCCCGTTAAAATTTCGATCCATTGTGTCTCAGTATATTCAATCGGTGTGATATTCAGAATGCGCCAGTGTAACGAATTTTCTGTACGATCAGCAACGCTAAAATGTGATGAAAGCTAGGGTTTATAGGGTTTGCGGTTGCTTACACGCTTAACTTTGGTATGCTCAAGACATTGTTAAGAGGTATCAAAATGAAATCGTTTTTTACACGTTTAGCCACCCCGTTTTTAATGTCATCCGCTTTAACCTTAAGTGTGGCCGCGCAAGCTGAATACAATACCCTGTTTATGGATCTTGCTGCCGGTGAAGAGATGAGTCACTACCGTTTAGGTATTGGTGATACGCAAAAAGGCATTGAAGGGGATCGTGTGACCAGCATGCTGTATCTTGGTTATTTTCAAAGTGATGACATGGCCAAGCTTGAAAAAACCAATCTGGATACACAAGAATTTGAAATCATCACAATTGGTGCCGGTGGTTTTGGTTATTTAGCGAATCCAACCGAACACGGCGGCGCAGAATTTGATTTTGAAGTCAGCCAAACGAAAAGCGATGAATTGGATTATGAACGTACTGCTGCGGGTATGCGTGCGCAGTTGTTTTTACCGGTTATATCCGGTTTACAGGCCAATGTAGGGGTAAACTTACGTCCGTTTTTCTTAAGTGGCGATTGGGATGATACCGCTAAACTAGAATACGAATACCAAGCAGGTTTAGAAATGGCATTTAACTGGGATATTGCCGTGTATGCCCATTACCGGTTTTTAGGTGCATACCTTAAAAACGATGACAAGCTTTCCATGGCTGAAGGTGTGATGCTGGGTTTACGCGCACGCTTCTAATCGAGTTTGAATTTATACACAGGTTTCGCTTAGCTAAATCTGTGTGTGTTTGATTATTACGGAATTATATTTTGACCACCACCATTCTCCCACCTACCGATTTACCCCTTGATAGCATCTTACCCAATGAGCCTTTATTGCTAATGGGGGCTGGGCCTGTACCAGTTTCTCAAAAAGTAGCCATGGCCAACTCAGTGGTGATTAATCACTTGGGTGACACCATGAGTCAGGTTATCGAGCGTGTTCGCTTGATGTCTCAGTATGTGTTTCAAACCAATTCGAAACATATTATTGGTGTAGCTGGGCCAGGCAGTGCGGCCATGGAGATGGCGATCACAAACTTAGTTTGGCCTGGACGCAAGGTGCTCAGTATTCAAAATGGTTTTTTCAGTGCCCGTTTAGCCGAAATGGCAGAGCGCAACGGTGGTGTGGTGACTGTTTACGATGTGCCCTTGGGTGAAGGGGCACAGCCTGAAAAAGTGGAAGCTTTATTAGAGTCTGGTGACTTTGATGTTTTGACGATTGTTCAAGGTGAAACCTCTTGTACTGTTTGGAACCAAGAGTTAGAAAAAATCACCAAATTAGCTAGAAAACATGGTGTTTTGTCCGTGGTTGATGCGGTTTGTACACTCAGCACCATGCCACTTGAAATGGATAACTGGCAGGTGGATGTGGTGATTACCGGTGGACAAAAAGGCTTAGCATCCATTCCTGGGGTTTCCTTGATTGCCTTTAGTGATCACGTTTGGCCAACTATAATAGAACGAACCGCACCGATGCCCCATTGGTGTTTAGATGTGCGTTTAGCGCGCCAGTTTTGGGAAGAAAAAGGTTACCACTACACCGCGCCAGTGAGCGGTATATTGGCGTTACATGAGGCATTACGCCAAGTGTGCCGTGAGACATTAGAGTCACGTTTTAGTCGTCATAAAATTTGCAGTTTAGCATTACAAGCATCGGTTGAAGCCATGGGATTAAAACTGTTTGTGAACAATGAAAGCCGCCTGAACAGTGTGGTGGGGATTAATTTGCCAACAGGTATTGATGGCAAGCAAGTATTAAACACCATGTCAGCTTTATACAAGGTCGAAATTTCAGGTTCGTTTGGTTTGCCGATTGTTCGTATTGGGCAAATGGGTGAGCAAAGTCGAGCACATAATTTATTTCGAACCCTTCATGCATTAGGTATGAGTATGAAACATGCCGGTGCATCCATTGATTTACCCTCTGGCATGGCCGCATTAGAGCGAGCCTTAGATGTTTCAGATAATATAACGGCGTAATCTATGAAACCAATTGTGTTGGTATGTTTGTGTTTTCTGGCAAGTTTTGCCAGCGCAGATGTGCCAAACACAAAGTCAGTCTCAGACACCACTCATATACAAAGTATTTGGCCTGGTGCGTTTTTATTTGTTGATGAGCAGTTACGTTTTACAGCGCAAGATATTGTTAAAAAGTCACCGTTTAACCCCAATTCTCCAAAGAGCCCCCCCAATCTTGGCTTTGTAAAAGGTCAAGTTTGGGTTTGGTTTACATTAGATCAATTCATGATTGAAAAGGGGCAATTACAAGTAGGTTTTCCCCATTTAAATCAATTTAATGTCTACCTGTTTAGTGAAACAGGTGAGCCTTTGAAAGCGATGCTCAATCTTAGTGGGGCGGCTTATAAAGACCAGCTGATACCTAACAACCGGATCACCGTTGATTTACCTGTCGTGGAAAAAAACGCCATAGTGGTTTTGCAAATCAGCAGTGATCATGCTTTGCGTTTACCTATTGATATTGCTACTGAACAAGTATTTGGCCAGCAAAAAATTGCATCATTAGGTCTCATATTTATTTTGCTGGGTGTGTTGTTGGCTTTATGTGTTTATAACTTCATCTTATTCATCTCTACCTCACGCTCTTATTATCTGTTTTATTGTTTAAACCTGTTATTTCTTCAAATATTTTTTCTGATAGATTTAGGGTTTTCACGTTACTTCTTTGCTCAATCCCATTGGCTTAATAGTGTCCATGCATGGGCCATATCAGTTTGTTGTGCATTTGTTTTTGCTATGTTGTTTGCCAAGCGGTTTTTACGCCTTGAGAAAGAATACCCACGTTGGAATAAATGGTTTTGGCTGCTAATAGCCGCGGTAATAATCGATATTGGTTTGGTTTTATCTGGTTTAAATGAAGTTGCTACATTATTTTATTTGTTACTAAGTGCTTTGTATCAAGTCAGTGTGATTGTTGTTGCTGTTCAAGTCTTAATGAATGGCTACAAGCCCGCACGATTCTTTTTATTGGCATGGATTTTTTTAGCGATTGGCGGCTTTGTGTATCAACTAACCATAATGGGTCAGGTCCCCATTAATTTGTTTACAGAGCATGCATTTTTAATTGGAACCGTCATCGAGTCGTTATTGTTATCATGGGCATTGGCTGAACTTATTAACAAATTACAAGATGATCAAATAGCCAGTGAAAGGCACTATCAAAATATTTTGAATAAAACCGGTAATCGTTTATCGGCTGCCTTAAAAGCTGCGGATAAACATAAAAAAGTGCGTGATGTATTTTTAAAAAATATCTCTCATGATTTAAAAACGCCACTGCATTCTATTCAACATGTTTTGGATTTGTCCCTACAAGGGTATCAAGTGAATAGCGAGCTAATGCATGATGCTAACCACAGTACTCGTTTGATCTCGCGGCATATTGATAAGTTATTACTGAATACCGAAATGGGTGCCAGTGAACCTGATTTTAAACTTGAGCAAGTTGATATAAAACCAATGCTTAAATCTTGGCATCAGGATTTGTTGAATGAATGCAAAGTTCGAAACTGTGAATTTTCAATCAATAGCAATTTAGTGGATTGGGATGTACTTTCAGGTCCGGTTCGCCCTGTATATTTGTTGCTTACCGAAATTATTTTTAATGCGGCAAATTCATCGATAAATAGCATTGTACTAAACCTAGACTTTCAACATGAAAATGGTCAATTGCATATTCATCTGGATATGTTTGATCCATCAAATTTACCATTAGTGGCGGCCAGCGATTTATTTCAAATTGAGCAGGATGCGGTTTTTGTTGATGAAGTAATTACATTATTAGGTGGGCGCTGGGATGTTGAGTTTGAGCATCCTGCCATACTGGCTGATATCCATTTACCATTTTTTGCGGTTAGTAAAAAGCAAAGCCATGATCGTTTGCCTAAGCGTGTACTGGTGGTTGAGGATAATGAAATCAATCAAAAAGTGATGGTCAGTATGTTAACCAGAATGGGCATTGAGTGTGATATTGCAGTTAATGGTGAGGATGCCCTTATTCAGCAAGCCAAAAATCCGTTTGAAATTATTCTGATGGATTGCCAAATGCCCATTATGGACGGTTTTGATACCACGGTGGCTATTCGAGCAAACGCTAAACGCTATAAGACACCTGTTATTATTGCCGTATCAGCTAATAGCATGGAGCTTGATAAGACCCACTGCCTAGCGGTGGGAATGAATGACTTCATTGCTAAACCTGTTCGTATGGAAGACTTACGAAATGCATTACAAGGTTGGAAAAATATTCAATGAGGTGCATTTAGCTGGTGCGTTGCTGTTTTTATTGCATGGTTATTGTGCCGCAAATGATTGTTTTATAAATAAAAATGCTTTTTTATAGGTCCCCTCTAGTCGGGACCTTTTCATTGTTGGTACTATGCGGGTGCTTTTTTCTTAGGGTAGTTTCATGGCTGAGCAGTTAGTAGATAAGTTTAATCGAGTAGTGGATTATGTCCGCATCTCGGTAACGGATCGCTGTGATTTTCGCTGTGTCTATTGTATGGCTGAGGACATGGTGTTTGCGCCGCGCTCAGAAATACTGTCACTTGAAGAAATAACATTGATTGCACAAGCCTTTGTGGAACTTGGTGTAAGCAACATCCGCTTGACCGGTGGCGAGCCTCTGGTGCGTAAGGGTATTACTCAACTGGTTGAGAATATCGCTGCTTTACCCGGCTTGAAGCAATTGAATATGACCAGCAATGGCAGCCAACTCCCTCACTTAGCAACGCCTCTTAAACAGGCTGGCTTGAGCCGCTTAAATATCAGTTTAGATAGCTTGAAGCCTGACCGATTTAAACAATTAACGCGCACGGGTGATTTACAAACAGTCCTTGATGGCATCATGCAAGCAAAGTCTGCTGGCTTTACCGACATCAAAATTAATTGTGTGGTGCTTAAAGGTCGTAATGACGATGAAATCCTCGATTTAATTGCGTTTATTCGCCAGCACCAATTAGGTATTAGCTTCATTGAAGAAATGCCTTTAGGCCACATTGACGAACACGATCGTGCACTAACGTTTATGAGCAGTGCCGACATTCGAGACATCATTACACAACAATATGAGCTTGAGTCTTGTGATGAGCATACGGGTGGGCCGAGTCGTTATTGGCAGTTTGCTGATGGTCACACTAGCCGTATTGGGTTTATTTCACCCCATAGCCATAACTTCTGTGGAAGTTGTAATAGAGTCAGGGTTACTGCGCAAGGCAGATTATTACTATGTTTAGGTAATGAGCACAGTATTGATTTGAAATCCGTTGTGAGAAAGTACCCAGGGGAATTAGAACCTGTTAAACAGGCGATACGTGAAGCCATGGACTTGAAACCTGAGCGCCATCATTTTGAATTAGGAGAAGAGGTACAAATATTACGCTTTATGAACAGCACCGGAGGTTAGGCCTGATCTTAAGGGCTTTAGAGCGCTGACACTTTATTATTCAGTAAAAGCACATAGCTGACTTGAGATTGAGATGGATATGAGCCCAGTGGGTGCCCTTGTTTTGAGTGTGACAATTAGCAGTGGTATACAAGATTGAAAAGGGGCTGATTAGCCCCTTTTTTATGGCTGGGATTTATTCATGCCTTAAATGGCGTTAACGGCTATAATGGCACCAATTACGCTCTTATTTGCAGTTTAAAGGTATTTTCAATGTTAAGTTATCGTCACGGTTTTCATGCAGGCAATCACGCTGATGTAATGAAACATTGGATTTGTGTGTTAATGGCTCAATATATGGCAAAAAAGGATAAGCCCTATTTTTATATTGATACTCACAGTGCCGCAGGTATTTACAGTTTAAATGATCCGTTAGCAAAGAAGACCAATGAAGCCGAAAAAGGCATTCAAACCTTGTGGGATGAAAAAGTGCCGGCGGTTTTTAAGGATTACATGGGGGTGATTAATGCACTTAACCCCGGTGAGCGTTTAAAGCTGTACCCGGGTAGCCCATGGTTTGTGAGACAGTTTTTACGACCAGTAGATAAAGTTCGTTTATTTGAACTGCACCCACAAGACTTTCAGTTACTGCGTAAAAATTTTACCGGCGACAAAATAGTATCCATTGAAAAACAAGATGGCTTTGCTGGTTTAAAGGCATTACTGCCACCTCCCACTAAGCGTGCCATGGTCGTCATCGACCCTCCTTATGAGCAAGCTAAAGAATATCAGCAAGTGGTAGCCGCCATTGAGCAGGCTTTGAAGCGTTTTCCAATTGGCGTTTATGCCATTTGGTACCCGCTTATTAACCGTAATGATAAACAAAAAATGAGTGAAACCATGGCGCGAAAATTAAAAAACTTAAAACCAAAAAGTTTTTTAGATGTACGTTTTTGGGTTTCAGGTGCCGATGAAGAGCAGGGTATGTATGGCAGTGGTATGGCCATTGTGAATCCGCCATGGAACCTTGAACAGCAATTAAACGAAGGCTTACCTTATTTGGTTGAAAAAATGGGTGTGACTGAAAACGCAGGCTTTAGTGTGGAATATATAGAGTCTTAGTATTTATTAAAAACAAGTTATTCATCATCTCGATTTCGCCAGCGGTGAAATCGAGAGTGCATATTTTTACCTAGGTTTTGGCTGTACTCTTCAAAATAATCCACCCCAAATAATATCACCACCACCACCACGGATAATTTAAACGCACTGGCTAACTGGCCAATACCAATGCACACTCCAACAGCGGCCAACGCCCAAATAGTGGCGGCACTGGTGACGCCATATACACTGCGACCTTTGCTTAACATCACGCCAGCCCCTAAAAAACCAATGCCCGTAATCACTTGCCCTATTATTCTGGAAGGGTCTGTCATATTGGCGTTTTTAGAAACATACATAGAGCAGGCAATAAATACATATGTGCCCAATATTATTAATGAAGATGTGCGAATGCCGGCGGGTTTGCCTCGAACTTGTCGTTCAAGACCAATGATAGTGCCGCACAGTAAGGCCGTAAAAATAGAAGGCCAGTCGAAAGGGGTTATATCAAATAATAGTTTTGTATCCATACACCATTAATAATAGTGCAGGATACAATGTCATCAAGGTTAATTAAGCCTTGTTATTGATTGGCTTATTCGTAGGTACAAAGATAAGCGCTATCAACCGCTACCTTGACGCCAAATTTCACATTGGCTTCAACGATGAACGATTCACCTTGGTTGAAGGTTTTCCATTCTTCGGTACCAGGGAATTGAATAGTCAAAGCACCCGTTACCACAGTCATGGTTTCTTTTTGGCTAGTGCCAAATTCATATTCGCCAGCCGCCATCACACCTACCGTTGCTGGTAGAGTTTCAGTCTTGTACGCGATTGATTTTACCTTGCCATCAAAATATTCATTTACATCAAACATGGTGATTCCTTAGGGTGGTTAAAAATTGGGAGGCGATTCTAGCATTGGCTAGGAGGTGGGCATAGTGGGATTTATTCATGTTGCGATGTGTTTATTTAATGAACAAATTGAATTCCTTATTAAATTATCAATAAAGCCACAAGCAGGGCCAAAATTGCTTTAAAATACCGCCACTTTTACTCTCTAAGCCCATAGGTTTCAGCCCTTTGCAATTAACTGATCAACAATTAGACATTATTGCCCATGATCAAGGCCATGCGAAGGTCATTGCGGTGGCGGGGGCAGGTAAGACCAGTACACTTGCTTTGTTTATTCGAAACCAATTACAACTAGGCCAAAACCCTAAGCGTCTACTTGTGATCATGTACAACAAGTCCGCTCAAATCGACTTTTCACAAAAATTACGCAAAGTCATGACCGGTGCATTACCTCAAGTTAGGACTTTCCACTCTCTTGGATTAAAAATCTATCAGGGGTTGATTCAGCAAGGGCTACTTCCAAGCTTCAATGAAAAGTTGATCTCTCAGAGCGAGCAAGAGCTTATTCTGTGGCGACTTATGCAGCAATATGCCAATAAAACTCTGGCGCAAGAAATTCTAAACGACAAAAAGAAATGGCTAGATCCAATGATGTCATTTATGGAGCAAGTCAAGTCATGTTTAGACCCTGCGCAAGCGGTATTTAATGAGTCCGATTTACCTAAGCAGTGCAGATTCTTTGTGCAAGTATTTGAGGCATTTGAAGATTGGCGAAAACAACAAAAACGCATCAGCTTCGCCGATATGTTGTATGACCCTTGTTTGTTATTTAGTCAACGCCCTGACTTGGCGGCTCATTATGCGAATCACATGGATTGGATACTGGTGGATGAATACCAAGATATTAATCCTATCCAACAGTTTTTATTAGAAACCTTAGCGGGTAAGCGTGCAAATGTGATGGTGATTGGTGATCCGGACCAAACCATTTATGAGTTTAGAGGCTCCAGTAGTCACTTTATGTTGCACTACTTTGATGAGCATTTTGAAGGGGCCAAACATTATACGTTAAGCCGCAGTTTTCGTTATGGCCATGATGTCGCATTATTAAGCAATCAACTGATACAACTGAACAAACAACGACAGCCCGTAATGGCCATCGCCCATGAGTCAAACCCTAATACAAAAGTACAGTTACACAAAGATGATGACTATGCTCAGCGCACGTTAACGTTGATCAAACAAGCATTGCTAGACAATAAAGCTGATGATATTGCCGTACTGTTAAGACTGTGGGGCATCAGTGCACCGTTAGAATTGGCGTTATTACAGGAAAATATTCCTTACCAAATGGCCCATCATAGTTGGGTGTTGGAACGACACGAGTTGCAACCGTTTATGATGTTATTTGAAGTGGCTGCAGGGGTATTTTTTCAACAGCGCCCACGCAAACGCTTCCAAAGTTTGTTGATGTTTTTGACTTTGCCCGCGCTAAAAATTAAGCGGGCTGAGTTAGAGAGT
Source organism: Bermanella sp. WJH001 (assembly GCF_030070105.1). Classification (NCBI taxonomy): domain Bacteria; kingdom Pseudomonadati; phylum Pseudomonadota; class Gammaproteobacteria; order Oceanospirillales; family Oceanospirillaceae; genus Bermanella; species Bermanella sp. WJH001. The sequence goes on from NZ_JASJOO010000006.1 coordinate 396,620, forward strand.
ATTGCGAATCAGCTTTCCCAGTCTGATGAAAAAATCATGCGTTCATTTAAAGACCTAGACTTATCTCAATTATCTACTTGGCAAAAACAGCAGGTCGAAAATCGTTTGCAGCTGATTGAATTGGCGCAGCATCCACGCATTACGGCACATCAACTGATTAATCGCTATTTACGTGAAACGGATTTTTATAAAGGCTTAAGTGACAGTGCCTTTAGTGGCCAACAAGTGGATGATCGTATTGCGACTGTTCAAGGCTTTTCTCGTTTTATGGCGAAGCTGAATATCAGTGCGGCAAACACCTATGAATATCTTGAAGGTTTAACTCAGGTTAAGCAGCAACAAGATCAAAATACAGGAATTGTGATCAGCTCAATTCATAGAGCAAAAGGTTTGCAATGGCCGGTGGTCATTTTACCGGCTTTAAATAATCATTATTACCCGTATCAAAGTGATGGCGAAATGCAGCAGGCAACATCTATCGAAAGTGAGCGGCGCTTGTTTTACGTGGCCATGACCCGTGCCATGCACCAATTACATTTAATTTGCCCAATGGATGCAAACAGTGCTGCGGATCAAAAAACCATTAGCCCATTTATTGAATCCATGCAGGTACCAGCTTTATTAAAATTACAGCCGGCCATTAAAAACGCTGTAGATGAATTAAGTATACCCAAAGGGGTTATCCCCTATGCTGAGCAATATGCACACTCCCAAGGGTGGACAATACGTTTAAAAGCGTTAGTTGAAACTAAGCCTGTAATGACAAAACCTAAACTAACAAGTAATGCAGCAACGTTTATCGAAGTATGGGTTAAACACAAAACGTTTGGGAAGGGTGTGATAAAAAGTGAAACTCAAAATCACTGGCGAATACAATTTCATGACGGGCAGACACGCACACTCGATAAACACATTGCAGCACCTATGCTGCAATGGTTATAACCGTCTTATTTCTTTTTAAGTAGGTCGGCTTCTGCATCAGCTAACCATTCTTGCTGATTTTCATCTAAGTATATTTGATCAAGTAATTCAGCTGCAAAATCCGCTTTAGGTGCTAATGTTTTAGCAACTAATACTGCCATGATTTGAACGGCAGGTACTTCGCTCCAAATACTGGTATGCAGGCAATGCCAATAATTTGCATCAAGGGTTTTGGGTTTGTTGATTTGAGACTGGCAAGTTTCACAAATAAAAATACAGTGTTCTAGCTCAGGTTGTTTAGGCACGGGAGGCACTTCGTGGATGAACAGTTTAACCCCGTGATTGTCACATAATTCACAATGACTTTTACAACGACGGGCAAGGTCCTTGCCAAAATAATTAAGCTCGTTTAATCGCCCTTGGTGCTTATCTGCGCCTTTACTCATTTTAAGATCACTTCAGTAATAGATGGCTTTATTGTAACTGATTATTCAATTAAATTGGCTTATTTCCCCTATGTTTCTGTTCTGCGCCTTAGTATATTTTGAATGCTTTCACCGGAGTCTATTATGGCAAATGAGTACGGTATATTTAATGATGGGGCGGTGGTGCTGGAGTATTGGCATGGCATCATCCATATTAACGAGTTAGAACAGCACGAATCGCAGCAAGGGGCGGACCCGTTAATTCAAAAAGAATCTAATGTACTGGCGGATTGTCGAGAGGCATTTTTTGAACTAAGCAATGAAGAGCTTCATCTTTATAGCCAAACTGTCTTAGCTCGCCATGAGCAAATCCATAACAAGGTTGCTTTGGTCATTAACGCACAAACATGGGATATAGCCAGCAACTTTAGTGAGCAGCTTTGGGGGAGTAATAACCTTGTTATGTTATTTCATAACCTAGATGCGGCTTGCATCTGGCTGGAACTGGATGGGCGTAATGTTGAAAAACGTTTGCTTAAACTTAAGAAAACCTGTTTAAGTGAACAAGTTATTTAAAATAATAAAAGGTGTGTAATGAAGTCACTGAATAATAAGGTCGCCGTGGTTACCGGAGCAGGTTCTGGTATTGGTCGAGCCATAGCCATTGAATTGGCACAGCATGGTTGTGTACTGGCATTATCGGACATTAACGAAATCGCCTTACAAGAAACCAAGCAGCTTATTTTAGATGCCAAATCTAATACGACGACTCACCTTCAAACCTTAGATGTTGCTAACAAACAGGCAGTCTTTGAGTACGCAAGAAACGTGAATGCTGATTTAGGATGTGTGGATTTAATTATTAATAATGCAGGTGTGGCGTTATCCAGTGGTGTGGATGAAACCAAGCGCGAAGATTTTGAATGGTTAATGAATATTAATTTTTGGGGTGTCATTAACGGCTGTGAAGCCTTTTTGCCTTATTTAAAACAAAGCCAAGATGCACATATTGTAAACATCAGTAGTGTCTTTGGCATGATCGCCATTCCAAGACAAAGCTGCTACAACGCCGCGAAGTTTGCAGTACGTGGATACACAGAAGCCTTACGACAAGAAATGGGTATGAAATACCCCCATATTTCTGTTAGTTGCGTGCATCCAGGTGGTATTGCAACAGATATTGCGCGTAACGCTCGGGTGAGTGAAGGTGAAGATATTTCCGAGCTGACAGCCAGCTTTGATAAACTTGCCCAAACAACCCCACAAAAGGCCGCCAAAATTATTGTAGCGGGCATTAAGAAAAATAAATCAAGGGTTATGGTGGGTTGGGACGCCCATGTCATTCATGCATTGTATCGGCTATTAGGTATACACTACATTGGCCTGACACAGTGGTTGGCAAAGCGTTTAAATTACCAATAATCTAAACGCTTTTTTGTTAGTCTTTGGTGAGTGTCATTGATAAGCAGTGACGCTCATGACTCTTTAGTGTGACTGCATCATCTAAGATATTGCCACTCTCAATGCAAAGCATAGTGTTATAAGCCGTGTGCGGAAACTGGCTTAAGGTTTTGCTTTTATTGATCCAAGGATTCCAAACCACACTGGAGTGGCTATTACTTTTTAAGTTCACCGTGTTTTTACCATCGTAAAAGCCATAGTCAATGGCACCTAAATACACGCGATCCACTTCTTGTTGTATTTGAATGTGACCATCTTGCTGTTTAGATTGCCAGTGATCGAGGGCATCTACATAGGTATGTTGATGGGCGCCAGAAATACGAACATTGTTAATGTTATTAACCTGTAAGTAGGTGTGTAGTGCTTGGCTATATGTGAAGCTAGAGTCACTCAGATTATGGGTGGTGAGCTGAATGGAAAGCTCGTCACTTAAATGAAAGTGGCAACGTAATGTAAAGTCATAGGGCCAAATTGCCCGTGTCACCGGATTTGATGTTAGTTCCAGTTCGACCGTTACACCATGAACACTTTCGTTTATCTTTACTAACTTCCAAATTTGAGTGCGCGCAAAACCATGGGCATGTTTGTTACTAAGAACAGCCTCAGAAATGCTTGCAGGGTTTTTATCCAGCACACCAAACCAAGGCCAACAAATGGGCACGCCGCCGCGTAAACTTTGTCCTTGTTTGTATTGTGCACTTGGGCTTAACCAAACAAACTCGCCTTTATCACGATGTGTAAATTGAGTTAATTGAGCACCTTGTAGGCAAATTTGAGCGTTGAATTTAGGGTGTTTAACTTCAATGCATTCAAGGTCATCAATCGTTTTGAGCGAGCAAAAAGCACTGTATTTTAAGGGTGTCATATTCATTACTCAGGAAAAAACAAAGCTTGGCTATTTGCATAAACAATGGGTAAAAACTCATTAATATCCACGTTTTTTACATCCGCCACTTTTTCGGCGACAAATGGCAGGTAACAAGATGCGTTTTCTTTGCCGCGGTAAGGAACGGGCGTTAAATAGGGGGCATCGGTTTCTAAGATAATATTTTCAAGTGGTGTCATGCGAATAATATCGCGTACATTCTCAGCAGTATTAAATGTGCAAATACCGTTAAAGCCTAAGCAAAAACCTTGATCAATGGCGTATTGGGCAAGCTCAGGGCCAGAGGTAAAGCTATGTATGACCCCTTTACGCTTTAAGCTTGTTTCAAAACGTCGCAGGATTTCAATGGTGTCGTCATCCGCTTCTCGGCTATGAATCACAACCGGCAAATCTAGATCGGCGGCTATTTGAAGCTGATCATGAAACACTTGGCGCTGAATTTCACGATCGGCATTGTCGTAAAAGTAATCAAGACCTATTTCACCAACGGCCACAATGCGTTCATTTAGAGCCTGTTCGCGTATCTTAACCCCAGTTGCTTGTGTGTATTTTTCTGCATCGTGAGGATGAACTCCCTGTGTTCCCCATAACATGTCATCTGCTTGAGTGAGGGCCATAACGGTATCTAAATTGTCAGGTGATACCGCAATGGTGATGATCTTTTCAATACCGGCTGCTTTGGCATTTGCTAAGGTATCTTCCAGCGGATTCTCTTTTAGATAATCAAGGTGACAATGGGTTTCGATAATAGGGTGTTCAAAAGCGGGGATTTCACGCTTATTACGCTTACTCATAATGAAAATTCACAAGTGGATATGGCTCTATTGTACGTCTCTTAATACCGCTGCCAAGTAGGAAATGGCCTCTAATGGCTTGATCATTTATCAAAGCAAGGGTGTTTACGCGCTTGCGCGAGGGCTTTTCCTATGACGCAGGGTAAAAAGTGAAAGTATTTAAGGTCCAAATGGGTTTATAGTTATACTGTGGTTAAGTTTTAGTTGAGCATTTCATATGAAAGACATTGCCGATATTCGCCGTCAATATGGTACCGACCAGTTACATCAGGCCGATTTACACGAAAACCCTATGGAGCAATTTAAACTCTGGTTAGGGCAAGCCATTGAATCTAATTTATTCACCGACCCAACTGCTATGAATGTTGCCACAGTGGATAATGACGGTATGCCAAGCCAGCGCATTGTTTTGCTTAAAAAATACGATGATTCAGGTTTTACCTTTTTTACCAATTTAAAAAGCAATAAGGCCATGCAGCTGGCTGACAATAATAAGATTAGCCTGCATTTTGGTTGGTTGTCCCTTGAGCGACAGGTGATTATTCGTGGAGAGGCACATAAATTATCAGTAGCAGAAAATGCACAATATTTCCTTTCGCGGCCTCGTGATAGTCAGCTTGCTGCTTGGGCGAGCCATCAAAGTAAAACAGTCGCTACACGCAAGTTGCTTGAACAGGCCTTTGTTCAGATGAAAAACAAATTTTCTAATGGCGATATTCCATTACCAGATTTCTGGGGAGGCTATAAGGTAAAACCGGTGTCCATTGAATTTTGGCAGGGCAGAGAAAATCGATTACATGATCGTTTTGTCTACAAGCTGAATGAGCAAGGTGAGTGGTTTATTCAGCGGGTACAACCTTAAGATGACTCTATGCTCGACACAGGCGGCATATAATGTCCCTGTGTTGAGGATATAAGTTGACCAACTCCTCTTGATTCCCCATTTCAAAATCTGCAAAGTCAAACCCAGGGCTTACCACACAGCTCACTAAGCAGTAATTATCATGTTGCGAAAACAGTTCGCTGCAAAACCAAGTGTTTGCAGGTATGCAGGTACTTATATCATTCTCAGGTCCAAGCACTCGCTTTTCAAGCTGCCCTTGGGGGTCAATACAGCGAATGATTAAGGCCCCACCTTGATGGTGAAACCACATTTCATCTTGTTGAATGCGATGCCAAGCAGAATAATCCCCATTTTCTAATAAATAATGAATCGCAGTAGCAGTGTGACGATCACCTGTTTTAGTAGTGAGCATTTGATTCGATTGATAAATACGGCGAAAGTATCCACCTTCAGGGTGAGGTTCCAGATTTAGTTGTTTGATCCAGTATTGACTTGTCTTCATGGTTTAGGGTTTTTTGCCTACCGCAAACCAAGTGCCGGCGCACTTATGTTCATTCATGGAGGCGTACCATGTACCGTGGGCTTTTTCGCTTAAAATCTGCCCTTGGATATAGTGGCCTTTATTATCATTGATATAAAAATAACCGCCTTTTTCGATAGGGCCTTCCATGTCATTACATTTTTCTAAAAAGCAGTAGAAATCTATATGAATATCGTTTTTATGTATCTTTAAGCCCACATCACCTTCTTTTACACAATCTCCGTGATCGGTAGTAAACACACCTTTCATATCACTTTGCCCCAAGCCACTGTCGCAGCCTGAGAGTACAAAGCTCGCTATCAATATGAGCGTTATCAGTCGGATATTCATTACTTACCTTTAAAATTGGCGGCCCTTCTTTCTATTAAAGCAGAAACTGCCTCAATGTGGTCTTCAGTTTGATGTAAGTTAGCCTGAATCGCCGCACTCATTTGTAATAAGGTATCTAAAGGCAGGGTGGTACCTGCACGCATCAGTTGCTTGGTGGCTCTTAGTGCTTGGGGAGGATTGACCGCAATACGTTGGGCGAGCGCCATTGCCTCAGACATAAGCTGGTCGGGTTCAACCAATTTGTTAAGCATTCCCCATTCAAAGGCTTGTTCTGCGGTTATGGCTTCACCGGTAAATGCCATTTCCGCCGCACGCCCGTATCCTGCCACACGAGGTAAAATCCAAGCCCCGCCGTCACCAGGAATGATTCCCACCTTAATAAAGCTTTCGGCAAAACGAGCGTTTGTGCTGGCAATACGCATATCGCAATACATGGCTAAATCACAACCGGCTCCTACGGCTGGACCATTTACCGCGGCAATGGTAGGTATATTTATATTATGAAGTGCAACAGGTATGCGTTGAATGACTTTGCCATAGTTCTCTCTTACATCGTTCGCCGCGCCAGCAAACATGCCTTCTTTATTGAGCATGTGTTTAATGTTGCCGCCACTTGAAAATGCAGAGCCAGCTCCGGTAATAATCAAACATCGAAGTTGATCGTTATTGCTAACAACATTTAGTGCGTCAATAAATGCGTCAACCACTTCAATTTCTGAAATAGAGTTTCTTAATTCAGGTTGATTAAGCGTTAATATGGCAATGTGTGGCTGAATATCGAGTAAAATTGGCTGAGACATGAGGTACCTGCTTTTATTTTTATAGTGACCTGAGAGTGATATTTTTTCAACTACGTTTAATGTTTAGTGTTGTTTGAAACACATGGTGACCTGAGTCCCATTGGATACATGACTATTGATTTTTACCTCACCTTTAAGTGCTTGTGTCACCACGATATAAACAATATGTAAGCCTAAACCAACACTGCCTTTATTTCGTTTGGTGGTGAAAAAAGGTTCGAATACTTTTTCGAGCGTTTTTTCGTCAATGCCATGACCGTTATCGGTTACTTCAATGCACACTTCATTTTCAAGTTGGCGTCCTATAATTTTGATTACACCTGAGGTTTTTTCAGTAAAGCCATGGGTATAAGCATTATGAATAAGGTTGCCGATTACCAATGTTAGTAGTTCTGGGTCGATGCTGGCTTGCAGTGAGGCAGGGCGCTCCACTTGAATTTGAATATGAGAGCTGTCTTGCTGAAAAATGGAAGGGATCGCATCAAGAGTACTGGCTAATTCAATATTTTCTTTTAAGTCTGGTTTTTGATAAATATTAAGTTGCTTAAATGTAGAAATTAAAGAAATACAACGCTCTGTATTGAGTGATATTAGTTGCATGCATTCTTGAGAGTCTTCAAGGTAATCATGAAAGTCGTTTTTGGTAACCGTGTTTTGGGCAAACTTTTCTCCAATAGCTTGCATGCTTTCTTCGATTTGACTGGTGGCGGTTTTAATAACCCCCATAGGGGTATTCATTTCATGGGCAACCCCTGCGATCATGCTGCCAAGTGATGCCATTTTTTCCGCTTGTACTAATTTTTCTTGATGTTCTTTTAACTGAATAAGCATGTCATTAAATGCAATGTACAGCTCCGATAGCTCATCATTTGATTCTATATTTATTTTTACACTGAGATCCCCATTAGCCACTTGGCTAGCTTTACTCGCAAAGGTGGATATATGGCTTCTAATGGAAAAGTAAACTGCTGTGTATAGATAGAAAATGAGAATAGACAGTAATATGGTGCTAAATAGAAACACATAAAGCTTTTGGTATTGTTGTTCGATTCGTTTGTTTAGTTGGTTGTCGATGGCAGGTAAAATAACATTTATCACACTATGAATACTGTCGAATGATTTTGACATTACATCAAAATAGGTGTCCCACTCCAACTCAATAAAGTCTTTTTCTATTAGGTTTTCATAAAAAAAATCAGAGCCAACAATAATGCTGTAGACTAAATCTTTTGCGACTTTTTCAAGGTCTTTATGTTGGTTGTTTAAATCTAACGCATATTTAAGGCTTTGCTCTATCAATAATTGATTGGCAATCAGTTCGTCGTAAATTTTATCGAGGGTTTTAAAAGTTTCGTAATCTAATGCCGTTAAACTTAAAGCATATGCTCCGTAAGCTCTGGCTTTTCCAAGGCTTCGAATGACAGAGGGGATGTCTTTGATCATGATATTGATGAGCAAAAATGTTTTAAGGGAAGGGTCATGAATGAGTTTTCGATCATACGTGACAACATTGACTAATAGCTCAACATTATTGACTAATGAATCATAATATTGGAATTGAATGTTTGGTCCGCCAGCGGCTCCTGCTGAGCCGGATTTAAAGCGCTTCCAGCTGTTGTGTAGAATCTCTAATTGTTCGGGTAAGCCGCTGTTAGATAATCCGGTAATGGCATCTTCGAACTCCAACAGTGTTTTTTCTACTTTTTGTGCGCGCAGTGTAATTCTATTTTGTACGTCGTCACTGGCATTTGCTCTGGCGACTAATTGAATGTCTCGATAGGCGGCGGCTGCAAACAGAAGCTCATAGCTTTTTTTCAGTAATACAATGCCTTCTTTTTCAGCCTTGGTGGTATTGATGTTTTCTGTTATTTCATAAAAAAGGGCTTGGCCTAAAATTAATAGCGGTAAGCTAAATAAAATACTCACCACTATGAACTTCTTAACGAAGCTCAAGCGATTCATAAAAAAGATAGCGTATTTTATAAATGGGATCGGAGCCATAACCGGGTTTCTTAAGTGACCTAGTTATAGCATAGACATAAATGGCAGGGCTGCTTAGGCAATTCCTAGCAATTTATGGGTTTGTAATGACATGCGCCAGATTGGATTTTCCATGCAGAATTGTGTCGCCGCTGTCATGTTTTCGCGAATAATCATGCCGCTATTGTGCACACCATAATCTGCCATTGGCGATAAATAGTAATATTCCGCTTTGATATGCATAACATCTTCTGGTTTAAGGTCAGTTTGCGGGTAAACCAGCTTAAGTTCATTGCATTGCTCTATGATGACTTTGCTGGTTCCTTTAGGGCTTATACAAACCCAGTCTAAATTCTTAGGCAAAGCCAGTGTGCCATTGCTTTCGACTGCACACTCAAAGTTATTTTGTTGGAACTCTTTCACAAGACTTTCTGTGAGCTGAAGTGCGGGCTCACCACCCGTAAACACCACATAGGGCTTGCCGGGTTTATTTTGAGGCCATAAGTCTAGTGCCAATTGCATAAGCTGGGCTTGTGAATAGATTCCCCCGTTCTCACCATCTGTGCCGGTGATATCGGTATCACAAAATTGGCAAAGAGCAGCCTCGCGGCCACTCTCTTTGCCATTCCATAAGTTGCATTTGCTAAAGCGAATAAAAACAGAAGCGCGTCCAGCACGCGCTCCTTCACCTTGAAGGGTGTAAAACGCTTCTTTTACTTTAAAAGAGTCTGCTTTCATTTATTCGTATTCAACCGGATCGGTAGCATTATTATCAGCAAACGCCTCTAAGCGCTCAACACAAGCACTGCACTTGCCACATGCTTTTTGACGGCCGTTATAACACGTCCAAGTGTGTTCATAGGTGAGGTTCATGCTAAGGCCGTCTTTTAAAATCTCCCCTTTGGTGGCGTTTAAATATGGGGTTTCTATAGAGATAGGCTCATAGTTGGCGATTTTTGCCACGTCATTCATGGCGTGAACAAATTCAGGGCGGCAGTCAGGGTAGATAACATGGTCACCAGAGTGAGCACCGTAATAGACCTTGCTTGCCTCAATGTCCACAGCATAACCAATAGCTAGTGACAGTAAGATCATATTGCGGTTGGGAACCATGGTGCTTTTCATGTTATCAGCTTGATAGTGGCCCTCGGGCACATCAATGCTGCCTACCAGTGAAGAGCTTTGCATAAGCTGATTGATGGGGGAGATATCCAAGATTTTGTGGGGCACATTTAGCTGCTTGCACACAGTACTTGCGACTTCTACTTCCTTTACATGCTTTTGGCCATAGTTAAAGGTAAGTGCGTACACATCATAACCATCATGAATCACGCGGTTTAGTAGGGTGAAGGAATCCATGCCCCCACTATAAATAACAACTGCCTTTGGTTTACTCATAATAAAGCCCCTAAAAATTGCCTAAGTATAGCAAATTGAGTGCTGTATAGCAGGCTTCTTTGGGAATAAATCAGAGTCTTAATGGTGATGCGGTCATCATCTAGCATTCAGCTAAGTCTTTGTATTATATGTATCTTTAGTGAAATAGATCGGTTGTTATTTAAACTAAATTGAATGAGCGAGGTGTGTGCTTAAGAGTGTATAAAAATTCAGTTTTCCACTCTAAATTATTCACAAAGGTCTAAATTTCAGTCAGTTGGCGGGTAATTTTTTTGTTAAAAAATTGTGCATGAATTGATTTTTAGCATCAAAAGAGTGCGCTAAATGCGCCGTCATTTTTAAGTTTTTTTTTGTATGACTGTGTGCCGCTATTTATTTTTCGTTAATTGAGTCTTTTAACGCTATTTTATTAAACTTAGAGTCATCTTATCTTTAAATTTTCCTTTATTTATCGTATGTTTACGCGAAATTAATGTGGGCTATATTTGCCAACATGACATTTTAATATTTATCGTTTTAGTCGTTGAATCAAATAAATACTAAATACACGATTTAAGTAGGATAGGAATTCCTAGGCTGGATTAGTCCAATACCCAGTTTGAAGTAATACTTAACATCAAAACTTTGATATTAAGTATGCTGAATTAGGAAACGTGCCAATAACCGAATATTTATTTTTGTTGATGTGACATCATTTCCAGCTTTAGTCAGCCTTGTATGATGCTTTCATTAGATAAAGTGCCTTTAATAGGCTTTACTTTAGAGAATAATACAAACAGAACGAATAGAATTTATGCATATTACTAAGTGGGCGATACTACTCTCGATTTTCTGGTTATTGTTGTCAGGGTTTATTCAGCCCTTACTGCTCAGCTTTGGGGTTGCCTCTGTATTTATTGTGCTTGTGGTATTAAAGCGAATGGATAGTGTTGATCAAGAACCTAAAACCTTTGCTATCAATCAGCAGATGTTCCGCTATGTATTTTGGCTGATGGGCCAAATTTTTCTTTCTAGTGTTCATGTCACTAAACTTATTTGGGGTTCGTCAGATAAAGTTTCCCCTGCGTTAGCTAAAATACCGGTTAATCGTGTTTCTGCTGAAAATCATGTTTTGTATGCAAATTCGATTACCCTTACACCGGGCACTCTGAGTATCGACTTAGATGACGAACATATTACTGTTCATTCATTGCAAGCAGATTCTATTAAGGAGCTTGAGCAAGGTGACATGGAAAGTAAAATCACTGGACTTTGGGGGGAGAAAAAATGAGTGGCATCCTCGCAGCAACCTGCATCGCTATTTTGATGGTCATGGCTTTAGCCTTATGTCGTACGCTTAATTCACCAACTGTGTATGACCGTATTCTTGGCGTAAATATGTTTGGAACCAAAACGGTTTTGTTTATTGCGGCAGTGGGTTTTCTAATGGGACGTCCAGATTTTTTGGATATCGCCATTGTATATGCACTGATTAATTTTCTTGGGATGGTAGCGGTACTTAGATTTTTTGAATATACCGCACCAATTGAATAACTTTAAATAGAATGGATAGACATGTTTCTAATTGACATTGTCAGTAGCATCTTGCTTTTAGCAGGTGTGTTTTTTGGATTAAGCGGCGCTGTTGGGCTATTTAAATTCCCCGATTTTTTCACTCGCGTGCATGCGGCCAGTGTGACGGATTCGATTTCAGCCATTTTGATTATTGGTGGTTTGATGCTGCAAACCTCATTTGACCTTAATACCGGCAAGCTATTGTTTATTTTAATCTTCTTGATGATCACCAGTCCCACGGCGTCTCATGCGCTGGCAAAGGCTGCTCGTCATGGTGGTTTGCTGACGTTGGCTGAAACTAAGGGTAAGCAACAGGAGCACAAGCAATAATGGCTCATTTAATTGATTTGGTGTTACTGGCCATGCTTGCCATTACGGCTTTAAGGGTGATTTTCCTTAAAGACTTATTTGCTGTGGTCATGTTGTTTGGTATTTACAGTTTCCTATCGGCTTTGATTTTTGTCAGCTTAGATGCGGTTGATGTGGCCTTTACCGAGGCAGCTGTCGGAGCGGGTATCTCCACCGTGCTTATGCTGGGCACATTGGCATTAACCGGTCGAACCGAAAAAGAAAACAAACATTCTTCTTTTATTCCTTTGATCGTGGTGTGTGTCACGGGGGCAGCCTTGATATATGGCACGTTAGATATGCCTCCATTTGGCCGAGCTGATAATCCCATACATGAACATGTGGCCCCTCGTTATATTGAGGAGTCACCAAAAGAAGTGGGCTTACCAAATATGGTGACCTCTGTGCTGGCCAGTTACCGTGGCTTTGACACCTTGGGTGAAACAGTGGTGGTGTTTGCAGCCATGATTGGGGTGTTGTCTTTATTAGGTGTGGTAAGACGCGAGAATGAACATGACCCAGAGTCTGGCCTTGTCTCTCATAGGGTCTTGCACGTGGTGGCCAAGCTGATTATTCCTTTGATAATTTTATTTGCCCTCTATGTGCAGTTCCATGGTGATTTTGGCCCGGGTGGTGGCTTCCAGGCGGGTGTTATCGGGGCGGCGGCTTTTATTTTATATGCTCTGGTGTTTGGTTTGCCAAAGGCGTTTGCAGTGGTGTCACCAACGTTTTTAGAAAAAATGGCCGCCTTTGGCGTCTTGTTGTACGCCAGTGTGGGCTTGTACAGCATGTATAAGGGTGGACATTTCTTAGATTACAACATGCTTGCTGCGGATCCATTAGCAGGTCAGCACTATGGCATTCTCATTATTGAGCTAGGTGTGGGAATTACCGTATTTGCGGTCATGCTTAGTATATTTTATGCCTTTGGCAGTCAGGCAGAGAGGTCAAACGTCCAGTGAATTTTATCTTTGACTACTACAACTACTGGATCGTCGTATTTTTGATGATGGCCGGTTTTTATATTGTGATTTCCGCCAATAATCTGGTTAAAAAAATTGTTGGCTTAAATATATTTCAAACTTCTGTGTTCATGCTTTACATCTCTATGGGTAAGGTGAATGGGGGAACCGCCCCTATCGTTGCAGAAGGTATTACCCAATATTCTAACCCTCTGCCACATGTGTTAATTCTGACGGCTATTGTGGTGGGCGTGGCGACAACCGCCTTAGGTTTATCACTGATTGTTCGAATTAAGCGTGCTTATGGAACCGTTGAAGAAAATGAATTTGAAAACAAGGACGATGCAATCTAATGCTTGAACAACACCTAGCTGCATTTCCTATTCTATTACCGTTAATTGCAGCGCCTATCGTATTATTATTGGGCCGATCCATTCTAACTTGGGGTTTTGCTACCTTTGTCAGTGGTTGGGCGTTCTTTGTGGCTTGCCAACTATTAGCCGCTACCTTATCTGATGGTGTCATCAGTTATGCGGTAGGCGGTTGGGAGCCGCCTTGGGGGATTGAGTTGCGTGTGGATGCAGCCAATGCCTTTGTTTTATTGGCGGTTACGGCAATTTCTACTCTGGTTCTACTTTATTCAAAAGACAGTATTGAAAAAGAGATAGAGCCTTCAAAACATACTCTGTTTTATACCGCGCATATGCTTTGCCTAGCTGGCTTGTCCGGTATTTTGGTGACAGGTGATGCGTTTAATTTATTCGTATTTTTAGAAATCTCTTCGTTGGCTACCTATACCTTGGTGAGCTTGGCATCGGATCGTCGTTGCTTAACAGCCGCATTCCGTTATTTGGTCATGGGCACGGTTGGTGCCACTTTTATCTTGATTGGTGTGGGCATGTTGTACATGAAGACAGGCACTTTAAATATGCTTGATCTGGTAGAACGTATTCATGCTTATGAGAGCAGTCGTACTATTAATACTGGCCTTGCGTTTATTATGGTGGGTGTGAGCATTAAATTGGCGCTGTTTCCGCTGCACATGTGGTTGCCTGCTGCCTATACCCATGCACCGTCTGCAGTTTCTGCATTCTTAGCCAGTACCGCCACCAAGGTGGCTGTATATGTGATGATTCGCTTTATCTTTACCATTTTTGGTGCCGATCATGTCTTTAACGAAATGAGTATGGGCATCATCCTGATGGTGCTTTCAATCGTGGCTATTTTTAAAGGTTCATATGCTGCCACGGTGCAAAGCAATGTTAAAACGGTGTTGGCTTACAGCAGTGTGGCGCAAATCGGTTATATGATTTTAGGTGTGAGTCTGTTTAGTGTAACGGGCCTAATGGCGGGCATGATTCATATCTTTAACCACGCATTAATGAAAGGTGCTTTGTTTATGGCTGTGGGTGCTGTGTTTTACCGAATGGGCTCGGTGGACATTAAAGCCTTCCGTGGCTTGGGCAAACAAATGCCGTTGACCATGGCGGCTTTCACCATTGCTGGTTTGAGTATCATAGGTGTGCCATTAACTGTGGGCTTTATCAGTAAATGGTATCTAGTATCGGCGGCACTTGAACAAAATCATTGGGTGATTGCGGCATTGGTTTTAGCGGGCTCATTATTGGCGGTGATTTATATTGGCCGAATTCTAGAAGCCGCTTACTTTCAAGAATCAGATGAATCGCAAAAAGATGTGAAAGAGGTGCCTTGGCTAATGCTTATGCCTATGTGGATATTGGTTTTGGCGAATATTTATTTTGGTGTGGATACCACTTTGACCACTGAAGCTGCCGGTAGTGCCGCTGAGTGGCTGCTTCAAAACAGTAACGACATTAACGCCATGATGGATACATTACATCAAACAGGGGTGAGTACTGTGCAGGAGGTGTCTCCATGAATCTATGGCAGTTTTTAGAGCCGTCTCAGTTGATCGCGCTTTCTATTCTTATTCCGTTTGTTGGTGCCTTATTGGTTATCGCAACCGGTAAAATTCCAAATCTTAGAGAAGCTGTGACTCTTATCACGGCCACTATTTTATTTACCCTTGTTTTAGCCATCACCGATTATACTTTTAAAGGGGTTGAGTTAAGCCTTGATCTTGTTGAGTTGTTTCCAGGTATTGGTATCAACTTTTATGTCGAGCCATTGGGTGTTTTGTTTGCACTGGTGGCTAGCTTTTTATGGATCGTCACCAGCATATACGCCATTGGTTATATGCGTGGCCATCATGAAATCAATCAAACTCGTTTCTTTTGTTGCTTCGCCTTGGCAATCAGCTCGGTTATGGCCATTTGTTTCTCAGGTAACTTACTTACGTTATTTGTGTTTTATGAAGTGCTTACCTTGTCGACTTATCCGTTAGTGACCCATGCAGGAACAGATGCCGCTAAAAAAGGTGGACGAGTTTATTTAGGTATTCTACTAAGTACTTCTATTGCCTTCTTATTGTTTGCGGTAATTGGTACTTGGGTTGTTGCCGGTACGTTAGATTTTAAAGCCGGTGGTGTGTTTGACAGTTCAGATAGCAAGGCTGTTTTAGGTGTTTTACTGGTGCTGTTTTGTTATGGCATTGGTAAAGCGGCCATTATGCCATTTCATCGTTGGTTACCTGCGGCCATGGTCGCACCTACGCCGGTAAGTGCTTTATTACATGCCGTTGCTGTTGTTAAAGCGGGTGTGTTCAGTATTTTAAAAGTGGTGATTTATATTTTTGGTTTAGACCAATTAAATGACTTAGCTACCACAGACATCATGTTGTACATAGGGGCAGCCACTATCTTGTTGTCATCGTGTATTGCCATGACCAAAGATAACCTAAAAGCACGACTTGCGTATTCTACTGTAAGTCAATTGAGCTACATTGTGGTGGGTGCGTTATTAGCATCATCCGTCGCGGCGGCTGGTGCTGCGCTACACATTGCGACTCATGCTGTGGGTAAAATTACTTTATTCTTTTGTGCCGGTGCCATCATGGTGGCCAGTCACAAGAAAAATATCAGTGATATGGAAGGGTTAGGCAGAGCCATGCCGCTAACCATGGCGGCGTTTACCATCGGTGCCATCAGTATTATTGGTTTACCGCCAATGGCGGGGACTTGGAGTAAGTGGTATCTCACCATAGGGGCGTTAGAAGCAGACAAATTGATCATTGTTGCGGTGTTAATGATCAGCTCGCTGTTAAATATTGCATACCTGCTGCCTATTCCAATTAAGGCGTTTTTCAAGGGCCAGCCTAGTGACGCAAAACCATGGAGCTGGTCCGAAACCAAGGAAGCACCACTGCCAATTTTAATTGCATTAGGCGTGACCTCGTTTGGTTGTTTGTTCTTGTTTTTCTATCCTCAACCTTTGATCGATTTAATTAATCTGATCCCAGGTGTTTCAACAGATATGGGGGCAGACTAATGTCCGATCATCATGATTCAGATGGCTGGTTTGATAAGCCTGAAAACGTCAGCAAAATGTTAAAAGTTTTTTATGTGGTTTGTGTGCTGTTAGTCATCGCAGATTTCATTGTTCATCGTCATATTTATCATAGCTGGGAAAACGTTCCTGCGTTTTATGCTATCTACGGCTTTGTGGGTTGTTCCGTACTTGTATTCATCGCGAAATGGATGCGTACATTTTTGATGCGTGGTGAGGATTACTACGATGAGTAATGTGATTCCATTTCTTCCTTTAATGTTAGGTGCACTGGCGGCGTTATTATTACGCGGCTGGATTCGTAACATTATTATGCTTGCGGCACCGGTACTGGGTGCATTGAATTTAATGGGCTTAGAACACGGTGTGTTTTGGTCGATGGAATTTATGGGTTATGCCCTTGAGCCTGTTAAGGTCGATAAATTGAGCTTAATGTTTGGTTATTTATTCCACTTAGCGGCTTTAATTGCCATCATCTATGCGCTACATGTGAAAGATACCGTGCAGCACGTTGCAGGCTTAGCATATGCGGCCAGTGCAGTAGGAGCGGTCTTTGCCGGTGACCTGTTAACGTTATTTGTTTTTTGGGAGTTACTTGCCCTTACTTCTGTATTTTTAATCTGGGCTCGCCGAACTGATCGTGCATATTCTTCTGGGATTCGTTATCTCATCATACAAGTCTTGTCAGGTGTTTTATTGCTGGCAGGTTTGCTGATTTTTGCCAGTGTGAACAATAGCCTGCTGTTTACTCATATTGGTCTAGAGCATGAGGGCATTGCAGAAGTGGGTGCGTGGTTAATTTTTGGCGCCTTCGGTATTAAATCTGCGTTTCCATTTGTTCATAACTGGTTAACGGATTCTTATCCTGAGTCTACACCTTCAGGTACCATTTTCTTAGCGTCTTTCACTACTAAAGTGGCTGTTTATGCGTTTGCTCGTGGTTTTGCTGGTGAAGAAATATTGGTCTGGATTGGTGTCACCATGGCATGTTTCCCAATTTTCTTTGCGGTTATTGAAAACGACCTTCGTCGAGTGCTGGCTTACAGTTTGATTAACCAGATTGGTTTCATGATTGTAGGTATTGGTATCGGTACGGCATTAGCGTTAAACGGCGCTGTGGCTCATGCCTTTAACGACGTAATCTTTAAAGGCCTTTTAATGATGACCATGGGGGCGGTTCTGCACATGACAGGCAAAATCAATGGTTCTGAGTTAGGCGGTTTGTATAAAAGTATGCCCAAGACAGCCATATTATGTATTGTGGGTGCGGCGTCTATTTCGGCCTTCCCGCTATTCAGTGGCTTTGTATCAAAATCCATGATCATGGCGGCAGCGGTGAAAGAAGGGTATGACTATGTTTGGTTGGCGCTACTGTTTGCCGCGGCAGGTGTATTCCACCATGCAGGTATCAAAATTCCATATTTTGCGTTCTTTGCTCACGACTCTGGTATTCGTACTACTGAGCCGCCTAAGAATATGCTGATTGCCATGACTCTCGGTGCGCTGGCTTGTGTCATCTTGGGTACGTTCCCAGCACAAACCGTGTATGCATTACTGCCTTGGGAGCATAGTTATCAACCATATGATTTAACTCATGTGCTAACTCAATTGCAGTTGTTGTTCTTCTCGGCACTGGCATTTGTTTGGCTAAACTTACGCAACCTTTATCCACCTGAGTTGCCTTCGACGAACCTGGATGCAGATTGGTTGTATCGTAAGTTGGCGCCTGCATTTATAAAACGTAGTGCGTGTATGCTTTACGGTGTTTATGAAAAAATGGAGCAGTCGCTGGTTACTGCGATTAAAAAAATAATTCATCACTCATATGATGCAGAGGAAGACCGCCCTAAAGGTTACTTTGCAAAACTGTGGCCCACTGAAACTATGGTGTTATGGGTTGCGGTCTTATTGACGGTTTATTTGGTTCTTTACTACATATAATACTGTTCAATGTAATCCTTATCCTGCTGACAAATACTGTTAATTCTTTAGCGGTATTTGTTGGGGGCTCATCTAGCTAATAATGTGTTTAAGTTATCATCCAAAACCATCATGGGCCTTAAATGCTGTTGGTTTGTAAAACTGCACAGTACGTTTTGCTAGTAACTAAGCTTCCATACAAAACTAGCTAACCTACTATTTTGATGGGCCTCGGCTGCTCAGGTTCATGATCTTATTCGTAGCCTTTACTGCCTGGAATTACCACTCTTTATAAATTACTCCCCCTTTATATTAAGAGGTGTCGTCAAATCCACCCGTTTAAATACCTGGTCTAGTATCTATAGTGGTGCAGGCTTGGATTGCCCAAGGTGGTGATATATCTATCAAGGCTTCTAATCTTCCATCCAAAAATAACCATCGGTTAAGCGAATAGCTGCACCTGTGGCTGTTATTTCAAGCCTAAACATCTTTTTGTAGTTTATTTACAAAATAGCGTTGACAGAAAACCTCAGGTGCGTAGAATGCGCCACCTCAACAAGGCAAGCCGATTATTAAATCGAAACTAAATTGTTGATTTTGAAAGAAAAAATAAGTTTTAAAGTGTTTTAAAAACAGTTTGAAACAAACTTTCAAAAAGAGGTTGACGCAAGTGATTATCACTGTAGAATGCGCGCCTCGCTTGAGCAAAGACCTTCTGGGAAGTGCTTAAGTACCTTGATTTAAGGTCTTGTTTTTAAAAACAAAATTACAAATTAAGGTTGACATAGGAAAGCGGTTCTGTAGAATACGCGCCTCGCTTCGAGAGAAGCTCTGCACTAACCAGGTTAGAAAGCAGAAAAGAAATGGCCAGTCCGAGCGACGGTCACGATCTTTAAAAACGAATTCAGACAATTCGTGTGGGTACTTACCGAGAGTCGAGATGTACAGCTTCTTAGGAAGCAATACAGACT